>NZ_JBFRTU010000027.1:0-562 GCF_041474275.1 Vibrio sp. 10N.222.52.B7
CAACTATCTAGATCTAATTTTTCTTCGTGAAATAACGTGATCCCGATCTGTATATT
This sequence comes from Vibrio sp. 10N.222.52.B7, assembly GCF_041474275.1. Taxonomy (NCBI): domain Bacteria; kingdom Pseudomonadati; phylum Pseudomonadota; class Gammaproteobacteria; order Vibrionales; family Vibrionaceae; genus Vibrio; species Vibrio sp. 10N.222.52.B7. Next base: position 57 of record NZ_JBFRTU010000027.1, read on the forward strand.
TTTCCATCTTAAGTTTTTTATCAATTTTTATGTTTTTAAGTTGTTGATTTTAAAGTTTTAAATAACTTGTCTTTTTTTGATAGTGAGAGGGATCACTCTGCTGTCCCTTTTATTTTTAAACGCGAATTAATTCGAGCAACATAGATTTCATGCCAGGGAGGCTACCAACTACTCAAGCGGTGAAGGTGAATGATGTACCGAAGATGTGCCGCTGAAAAAATTAAACTAAGGCAGTTTACTATGAAAAAAATTATCGCTCTAAGTGCTCTTTCTCTTGCTTTCGCTTCTAGTGCTTTTGCTGGTTCTTCTTACGTAACGGGTAACATCCAAATTCATGACGATGGCCGTATCCACGGTTCTGACATGACTTCTACGCTAGAAGCTGGTCACACGTTTGACAACTCTCTAGGCGGTTTCACGGTTTATTCTGAGTTTGATGGTATCCAACTGGGCAAACTTGAATCTGAAAATGGCGGCGCAGGTAATACTACTCCAGGCATCACTGT
>NZ_JBFRTU010000027.1:1345-2523 GCF_041474275.1 Vibrio sp. 10N.222.52.B7
GGTTACCAACACCTATTCTCTGCAGGCGAAAGCATTCAGTTCCGTCCATTAGTTAAGATCGGTTACAACTTCGATAACGGCATCTCTATTAGCAACCGTACTCGTGCACACATCGACGACACTTCTAACGATGATAAAACTGACTACCGCATGGATAACCGCATTGCTTACACAGTGAATGCTGACCTAGCGCTTAGCTACAACAACGTATACATGATCGAAGCTGAAGCAATGGACCACGAGTTACGTGCAACATGGACTCGTCAAGGCGTTCAACCTTACTTTGAGTTCCGCAGCCAAGCTAACGGTGTAGATTTCGCAAACGGCGATTCTAAGCAGAACAACGCATTCGTATTCGGTGCTTCTTACGGCTTCTAAGCTGATTCGCTTGGTTGCTTAGATTATTAGCCGAGTGAGCTTCTTCGCTAAATAGCTTTTTGCTAAATAGCTTGCTAGCTAATTAGCGAGGGGAACATAGCGGTACTAACAGCCCGGTTGGTGCCGCGACAAGATTTGCTTTACTGTCCAAAAGCAAAGAGCCTAGCAAGTAAACCACAGTCTTGGGATTACTGAATGCTAGGCTCTATTTTTATGACTTCTTTTTATTGCTGTGTGTTGGTCTGTTTAGGTTCTATTTCCCGTTGTAGTGACGGTATTCAAACACCTGACCTTTTTCATTAAACGCATACACAGAATACTCGTCTTTCTTATCGCCATATTCCATGCCTGGCGAACCCATTGGCATACCCGGAACCGCTAAACCAATCGCATTACGTGGTGGGTTTTCTAGAAAGGCTTTAATGTCATCTGCTGGAATGTGTCCTTCAAATACGTATCCGTCGATCTCTGCAGTGTGGCAAGAGGCTAGCTCTTGTGTTATCCCTAGTTTCTGCTTGATTGGGTTCATATCATCGTGGAGCTTCTCAGTAACATCGAACCCAGCATCTCGCATATGTTCAGTCCATTCTGTGCAGCAGCCGCAGTATGGAGATTTGTGGTTTAGAACATCAGTAGCTAAAACTTGTCCTGAGATTGCAGCGAGTGCAGTAAGAGTCATAATTTTACGAATCATGGTTAACCTCATGAATATGGTTTTTATTAATATTAGAATGAGTTGGTTTGAACAATCTCAGCCTGTTGGCATTGCTTACTACAGTAATTGACGACATCGCCATCGC
>NZ_JBFRTU010000027.1:3157-3428 GCF_041474275.1 Vibrio sp. 10N.222.52.B7
TTGACGACATCGCCATCGCTGCCCCTGCAACTACTGGACTAAGCAGAAATCCGAAAAATGGGTAAAGCACACCGGCCGCGATAGGAATACCAAGCGAGTTGTAGATGAAGGCACCAAATAGGTTTTGCTTCATATTTCTCACGGTCGCTTGAGATAGCTCGATCGCGTTGCTTACTGATAATGGCGATGAGTTGAGTAGCGTCATTTGCGCACTTTCAATCGCGACATCACTGCCACTGCCCATTGCTATGCCTATATCTGCTTGAGCAAG
>NZ_JBFRTU010000027.1:4132-4549 GCF_041474275.1 Vibrio sp. 10N.222.52.B7
TAATACCGTCTCCGACCATGGCAACACTCTTATATTGCTGTTGCAGCTGAACAATGTGTTGAGCTTTCTGCTCTGGAAGCACTTCTGAAATCACTTCGTCGATACCGACGTTTTTACCTATCGCTTGAGCTACAGAGTCGTTGTCGCCCGTTAATAGCACAGTGTGAATTCCGGCGGATTTTAGTTGAGCTATCGCCTGTTTGCTATCTATTTTTAACGCGTCTGAAATGCCCAATATGCCTTCCAGTTTTTGGTCAATCGCAATGAAAATAGGCGTCCACGCTTGCGAGCGGCAAAGCTCGATGAAATCCGCGCCAACCTCTGTATTGATACCTAATTGGGTGAGGTACTTAAGCGAGCCAACTTGCACTTTCTTGCCGTTAATTGTTGCTTGAACCCCAAGCCCTCGTTGGTTTT
>NZ_JBFRTU010000028.1:0-144 GCF_041474275.1 Vibrio sp. 10N.222.52.B7
TTTGGCAAGTGGGTGCTCAGATCCTACTTCTACTGAATAAGCACAAGCCAGTAATTCTTGTTCTGATAAATCGCCATAAAAGGCTTGCTGAACGGTTGGCTTACCTTGGGTTAATGTGCCTGTTTTATCAAACACGACAGCATC
>NZ_JBFRTU010000028.1:892-1717 GCF_041474275.1 Vibrio sp. 10N.222.52.B7
TATCAAACACGACAGCATCAATTTTGCTTGCAGATTGCAACACATCGGCATCTTTGATCAGAACGCCAAACTCAGCGGCTTTGCCAACGCCGACAGTAATTGAAAGTGGTGTCGCAAGGCCTAAGGCACATGGACAAGCGATGATCAGCACTGTGGTTGATACCACTAACATGTAACTGGCGCTTGGTTGTGGGCCAACAAAAAACCAAACTAAGGCGGCAGCAACTGCGATTGCGACCACAACCGGAACAAAAACGGCTGAGATAGAATCGGCAAGCTTGGCGATTGCTGGTTTACTGCTTTGCGCTTGGCGAACCATTTGAATGATCCGAGCCAGCATGGTGCTTGATCCAATCCCAGTCGCTTCAATAATTAAACTACCATCCCCATTAATAGTGCCCGCAGAAACGCCATCATTTATTGTTTTGACGTTGGGCAGTGGTTCACCGGTCAGCATCGACTCATCGATGTAAGACTCACCAGATACCACAACACCATCAACTGGCACTTTTTCTCCCGGTTTGACGCGTACTTGCATGCCGACTTGGATAGCTTCTACAGCAATGGTTTGTTCTTTGCCATCGACGATGACCACCGCTTTTTGAGGTTGTAAGTTAATCAGTGCCTGTAGCGATTTCGTGGTGCGAGCTTTGGCTTTGGCTTCAATGTAGTGACCCAAAGAGATAAGGCCGACAATCATCGCACTGGCTTCGAAGTAGACATGGCGCGATGGTTCTGGGAACCATGATGGAATCAGCACAACCAGCATTGAATAGAACCATGCTGCGCCTGTACCTAGAGCGACTAAGGTATCCATAGTCGCGC
>NZ_JBFRTU010000029.1:0-32853 GCF_041474275.1 Vibrio sp. 10N.222.52.B7
TTGGTATAAGAGCTTGTTTCTAAGAATTGTAAAACTACGTACAGACACAAATAAAGCAGTTCTCCGTGTGTTTGGGAGGCTTTATTGCGTAATTTCATAGTTACTTTTATACGCTTGGTTTGGTGGCGGTAGATGAGTAAAGACAAGATAGATTATGGTTTATAAGTATCGTTGAAGTTATTTGGGGATAAACAACAGATATAAAAAAGCCGATGCTTGGCATCGGCTTAGTTTGAGTTGTTTTGACTTAAGCAGGCTGAACTAGAGCGAGCGCTTTACGAGAAACCTCGTGAGCTGCTTTCGTCAAGTTTTGCTTCTCTAGTGCGTCGGATAGGTATCCGTAATCTGAAACATTTGAGCGAAGTGCTAGGGCTTTTTCGAAGTGGCTTTGGGCTTCCGCCCACTTCTGCTCTCTTAGGTAGAACTGAGCCAACGCGCTGTGTGCTTCGGCATTACCGCTGTCTTTACTGATTGCACGTTCTAGCATGACCACTACTGGGTGGTGATCGGCTAGATTCAACTCTGGAAGCAACATGTAGAGCTCATTTGAACCACTCTTCGCAATGTTCTCTTTGATCACTGTGAACGCTTCTGAGTCAGCTTTGCGAGCGATCAGTTGCTTCACAAAGCAAGATACAAGGTGCGAACTTTGTTTCTGCTTTCTTGAAAGCTTGTTCCAATGGCTGATTAAACCTTCGCTACCTTGTTGTTGAGCTACATCATGAAGTAATCCACATTGTGCTTTCTGTTCTAATTCACGTTGCTCATCAGCTGTTAGAAGTTTGTTCTTAACTAATTTAGGCGTTAACTCTAGCAATGGCTGCCATAACTTCAGTTGCAAGTAAGTGGCTTTTAACAGGCCAAGTACAGCAGTGTTATTAGGGTATGTGCCTTTTAGGGTAGAAAGTGTATCGAATGCAGCTTCGTAGTTTGACTCGCTGATTTGCTGTTTAGCTTTAGTTAGCTCAACCGCCAGTAGAGAGTCGTCCTGTTGGCTAGCAAGCTCGATGTACTTATCACGCTCACTCGTATTACCTTGTTCGTGCGCCGCTTGAGAAGCGACTAAATAACAAAGTAGAGGCATGTCGTGATGGTTAGCCCAACGTGTTACCTTCTTCTCAGCGCCTTTCCAGTCACCTTCAAGCAGCTTGATGATGCCTTCATTGGTATAACGACGAGAGCGTTTCAATTTACGAACACTGAACCAATTCCAAGTTGTCGAGCTCGCGTACATAAGCTTTTTAAATAGGTACTCTAAGCCGAATAGAGCCGCTAGAAGAGCGATGACGAAGATAACCAGTGTTGTCACGCTCATCTCAATAGTCTTATTCGCAATTGAGATCAGAACGTAGCCTTGTTGACCAGAGAACTGAGTACCAACAATTAACCCAGCACCTAGAACGAGAAAAAGAAAAATCCAACGAATCATTATTTTTCCTCCGTGGTCATAACGGTGACTTCACGACGTAGGCGCTTACGTATCACATCTGACAACTCATTTTGAGATTCAAGCTTTACAGGGTATTTCACAGAGATGTTCTGTTCACTTAGCTGTTTAATCGCTTTCTCAAATTCAATCACTGAGTTGTTATCTTGGTTTAGATACGCTTTCGACCACTCGCTAGCGGTATTAAGAGCTGCGCTATAGAGTTCACCTTGTTCTTTGTAGACGGCGCGAATCGCGGTTTCTAATTTACCTTTGATGTTTTCACGCAGGTAGAAGTGTTGTTCAGGAGAGAGTAGAGGGATAACTTCGCCATCACGACTACGGAAGGTAATGAAGTTTTCTGAGAAGTCTTTCATCGACGTCATCAGGTTGTTCTGCCAATCATTAATATCTTGCGATACCGCTTTTTTCTCAACAACCGCAGCTTCCGGAAGAATCGCATTGGCAAGCGGCAGTGTATCGACTTGCTGTTGCAAGCTTGTGATACGCAGAACTAAGCCGTCACGGTCGATCAGAGGAATAGTGCGAAGCTTGGTAATGTCATTGGTCATTGATTGACGCAGTGACACTAAGCTCGGGTCATTCAGTGCTGCGATACGTTGATCGGCGCTTTCCATTAACTTGGTTGCGCTAACGGCATCATGCTCGAGGAACAGTTTACGTCCTGCTAGTTTCACAAGGTAATCGGCTTCGGCAAGTAACCAGTCATTCGGGCGGCGACCTTTCACGTCAGCCACTGCTAACTGCAGGCTTTGAATGCTCTTCTGCTGTTGAGATTGCACGACCTGAGTTTTCTCCACCGCGTGTGAGGCTTCTTGGATAGTCTCTTGCTTGATGGTTTGTAGGTCTTTATTTACCGCAGATTGGGTATTTTGAAGTTGTGCTTGAAGAGCGGCTATTTGAGCCGAGTATTCAGCGCTCTTTTGCTGCATTTGAAATGCGATACCGCCACTGAAGATAATTGAAATAGCGATCGCAATAGCGCCTAGTTTGACACCGCGCTTACCTTGCTTTTCTGCTTTCTCTATTTGCTCTTTATGCTCAGCTTGAGGCTGCTCATTTTTAGCGGTATTTGAAGCAGAGGCATCAAGCTTCTGTTCAGGTTGTTTTGTCTCTGTAGAGTCAGCTTTTTCGTTTTCAACAACTACTGGCTGAGTATCTTGTTTCTTTTCAGGTTCAATATGCTCATTATTTTTTTTGCTTGTCATGCTTATTTCCTGTTTCTAGCTAGGGCCGGAGAGCAGCCAGTAATATTTGGTTCGTAGCACTGTGAGTATTGGTCACATTCGAGAAGCCGAGTTGTTGTGCTCGTTCTACAATGCGCTGGCTTGGGACAAATAGATGTCTTGTTGAAAGCCAAGCCAAATACTCATCAGGGGTAATTGAGCAGAGATACTCCAATTGTTCCTGACTAGTGATGACAACTTTGGACGTTTTTTTGTTTATCCATGTTTGATAGGTATTGTGGTCGCTAATAGGAATATATTCTCTACGGTAGGTCTCACAATAAGAGACTTGTGCACCTCGATTGAGTAGAGAATCCCTAATGAGCTCACGCCCACCATTGCCACGTAGTATCAAAATGGACTTATTTTCTACGCCATTAAGTTCAGTAAGTTTAAGAAGATGTTCACTATCACTAACTTGAGGATAGTTTACTTTTTGTTTACAGACTTTGCTTAAAACGTGCGCAGTTTTTTGACCAACGCCAAGATAAAGCGGCGAAGTAGGCCAAATGGATGAGGTTTTTGAAAGGATGCTTTGGGCAGCCGCCACGGCGTGGTGACTGACTGCAATAATGATATCGCTGTTATTAAGCTGGGTGCTTAAATCCGCAGAGTTGGGATTATCCACGATACGAATCAGCGGATGATGGATTGCTTGAACCCCTTCATCCGCTAGTTGTTGGCAAAGCGATTGTCCCTCTGAACCGGGACGAGTCACCAACACTGTCATGATTATTCTTGGTCAACGTAGAGCTTGGTTAAGATTTCTCTCGCGCCATCATCCAGCAATTGATTTGCCAGAGTCACGCCAAGTGCTTCTGCATCTTTGCGAGGGCCAGAGATCTCACCACGAACCATCTTAGAACCGTCCGGTTCACCAACTAATGCACGTAGCCAGATGTTTTCGCCATCTAATAATGAGTAGCTGCCGATAGGAACCTGACAGCCACCTTCTAGGGTAAGGTTCATTGCACGTTCGCACAGTACACGATCAGCCGTGTCTTTATGATTCAGTGGTTCAAGGAGTTTAATCAGACGCTCGTCATCAAGGCGACACTCAATACCAACAGCGCCTTGGCCAACAGCAGGGAGAGACTGCTCTGGTTCGATGAAGCTACGAATACGCTCTTCTAGCTCTAGACGTTTAAGACCTGCAGCAGCCAGTACGATCGCATCGTATTGACCATCATCGAGTTTACCTAGACGAGTACCAACGTTGCCGCGCAGCTCTTTGATGATCAGATCTGGGCGGTATTCTAACAGTTGGCATTGGCGACGCAGACTGCACGTACCCACGACAGCACCTTGTGGGAGTTCGTCGATGTTGTTGTAAGTGTTTGATACGAAAGCGTCACGCGGATCTTCGCGCTCACAAATTGTTACCAGACCTAGACCTTCAGGGAAGTCGACAGGTACATCTTTCATTGAGTGAACCGCTAGGTCAGCACGACCTTCTAGCATGGCTACTTCAAGTTCTTTAACGAACAGTCCTTTACCACCCACTTTAGCAAGCGGAGTGTCTAGGATGATGTCACCTTTGGTCACCATAGTTACCAACTCAACCTCTAAACCAGGGTGAGCAGCTTGCAGTGCATCCCTTACAAAGTATGCCTGCCAAAGGGCAAGAGGGCTTTTTCTGGTCGCGATACGGATTGGTGCTGAATTTGTCATGGTGTTTCCGATATAGGTTCTGTAATAGCCTAATCCTACCATTATGAGGCGAGAATTCTTACTGTTTGATCATTCCATACTTTGATAGCTGAGAGATTTTCATGAGTTCACCAAAATAGTGTGATTAGTATCTCATTTGAAACATGGGCTATTATTAGAAATAGTCAATAAAGAGGACACTACGGCGCCGTGAGTTTAACTTTCTGTCATCAAGGAATTGACCAGTATGACGGGTTCCTTTGCTTTACCATTAAGGGTGAAAGTGTTAAATTGATCACGTTTTGTTGCTCCTTTCGTTCAGTAACTAAACAGAACTGCACTTAACCTCAAACCAAGGACTTACCTTGCAGGCTTACACTCAAACTTTGATTCAACGATTAGACAATCTAAATCAGCAGCGCATTGATCGTGCGTTGGCGTTGATGAATGTGCAAGGCCAGCGAGTATTCAACCTTGTTCCCGCACTGCTTCACTTCAATCACCCGATGATGCCTGGTTATTATGACCAACAAGTTCCTTTTGGAATTCGTAGCTTCACGCTTAATGAATTCCAAAAGCAATTTGTCTCTGATACCGAATTAACGCTGGGTGGCAAACTCACCGAGACGGATGAACCAGCAATCCTTGGCTTGTACACCATGGGTAGTACTTCTTCTATTGGTCAAAGCACTTCAAGTGATCTTGATATCTGGGTGTGTGTTTCCCCGGATATGGATGGCGCCTCTCGCGATAGCCTAACCAACAAGTGTCTCTTGATTACCGATTGGGCTGAAACCTTGGGAGTAGAAGCGAACTTCTTCTTGATGGATGAAGAGCGTTTCCGTTCGAACCATTCAGAAGAGATGACCGGCGATAACTGTGGTTCTTCACAGCACTTATTATTGCTTGATGAGTTTTATCGCTCTGCGGTTCGTTTGGCTGGTCAGCGTTTGTTGTGGCAAATCATTCCGCCAGAAATGGAAGAGTGTTACGACGAGTATGTTCAAGGTTTGTGTCAGGATGGCTATCTTGATTGCTCGCAGTGGATCGATTTCGGCAAGCTGAATCGCATTCCCGCTGAAGAGTACTTTGGTTCAAACCTGTGGCAGCTCTATAAGAGTATCGACTCACCGTATAAATCGGTTTTGAAGGCGATCCTGTTAGAAGCCTATTCATGGGAATACCCAAACACCCAACTGCTGAGTATTGATACCAAGCGTCGCTTCTTCGCGGATGAACCGGATCTGTATGGCATGGATAGTTACTATCTGATGCTTGAGAAGGTAACGCGCTACCTAGAGCGTATTAACGACCATACTCGATTGGACTTGGTGAGGCGCTGTTTTTATCTTAAGACCCACGAGAAGTTGTCACGAGATGCGGGCATTGGCTCCGTTGCGTGGCGTCGTGAAGCCTTAACCGAGATGACTAAATCTTGGAATTGGGGACATGAAACCATTGCTGAGCTCGATAACCGCCGTAACTGGAAGGTTGAGCAGGTTAAAGTGGTGCACCATGCACTGCTTGATGCCTTGATGCTGAGCTATCGTAATCTGATTCAATTTGCGCGTCGTAACGACATCACTTCGGCAATCAGTCCACAAGATATCAGCATCTTGGCACGTAAGCTTTACGCTGCGTTTGAGGTATTGCCAGGTAAAGTGACACTGCTGAACCCACAAATCTCTCCGGATCTGCATGAACCCGACTTGAGCTTCATCGAAGTTCGTCAGGGTCAGTCGAATAAAGCAGGTTGGTACTTGTATAAGCAGCCACTGGTTGCACACCGCATTCTTGGTCAGCCTTCTCTAGAGCACCATGAGTACTTGAGTAAGTTGGTAGCATGGTCGTTTTTTAATGGCTTGATTACCGAGTCGACACGTTTGCACTCTGTGGTACGTGACGCTCACATCGATATCGATAAGTTCTATCAAATGGTGAGCGACCTGCGTAATACGTTTTCTTTGCGTAAGCGTCGCCCAAGTATGCAAGCACTGGCGAGCCCGTGTGAGATAAGCCAGCTAGCGATGTTCATCAACTTTGAAAATGACCCGACGTCTGAATTAAGTGGTCGTGCATTAAAAGTGGACCTCAAGAACGCCGATATCTTCAGCTTTGGTGAGGAAGGTAAGAGCTTAGTCGGCAGTGTCGACTTAGTTTATCGTAACTCTTGGCATGAAGTACGTACGCTGCATTTCCAAGGTGATACGGCAATGTTGGATGCGCTGAAGACGGTACTTGGCAAAATGCACCAAGATGCTTTACCGCCAGAATCGGTTGATGTGTTCTGTTACAGCAAAAACCTGCGTGGTGTGATGCGTAACATGGTGTATCAACTGCTTGCTGAGTGTATCGATTTACGATTGAAACCGATTGAACCCGAGAAGCGCCGCCGCTTTAAGGCTATTCGTTTAGCTAATAAGATGTTTGGTCTGTTCTTCGAACGTCGTGGTGTGTCGGTACAGATGTTGGAAAACTCGGTCGATTTCTACCGTAGCATCTCAACCAATAAGCTCAAAGGCTCACCTTTACTGATGCTCGATAAAGAGCAAGAGTATCAGCTACCAGAAGTGGTGGATGGTTTTGCGAGTGAGGGCTTGATTCAGTTCTTTTTCGAAGATACCGACAAAGGCTTCAATATTTATGTATTGGACGAGTCGAACCAAGTTGAGGTCTACCACCAGTACAGCGGTGAAAAAGATGAGATGATCGCGAGCGTGAATTCTTTCTACACATCGGTAAAAGATGAGTCGAAGATGTCGTCTAAGTTGATTAACTTTAACCTACCTCAGTACTACCAAATCGTTCATCCTGAAGAAGGCAATTCTTACGTTGTGCCTTATCGTAACGATGCAACTTTAGCTTCTCGGAGCTCAAAGATAGTTAACATCTAGTCTTACTAAGCCCGATTGATTTTAAAAAAAGGAGTGATTGATTCACTCCTTTTTAGTTTTGCTTACAAATGATTAGACCCAATCGATCGCTTCACCTGCGTGCTTCACGCATTCTTCTTTAACCATCTCAAACAGCTCCATGCCCGTCTTTGAACATGTCCACTTGTCGTCAACTAGCTTGAAGTGAAAGCCACCAGATTTAGACGCTAACCAGATTTCTTTCATTGGTTCTTGGCGGTTAATGATGATTTGGCTGCGGTTCTCAAACTCCAGCGTCATCACGTTACCAGTCACTTCGTAATCAATATCTGCCTCTGATTCATCGATAGCTTCTTCGATGTTTTGCATCTGTATATCGACCAGCTGATGAAATTCAGTCTCGTTCATCCTTTCTATCCTATTGCTTTTCCTGAGTGTGGTGCGATTATAGGGGGCATTGAGTTAATAATCACGATATGCAAAATGAAAAAATTAATTACTGCTCTATTTATGATGTCCGTTATTGGACTTTCTGGTTGTGGTCAAACGGGTCCTTTGTACGATCCTGATGAAGTTCAGCAAACCGAACAATCACAATAAGTGAAAACACGCAGAAATCGTTATTTATAAGGGATAAGAACTTTGGATTACTTCAACTATCAGGAAGATGGCCAGCTTTGGGCTGAGGACGTCGCACTTTCACAACTAGCAGAGCAATATGGTACACCGCTGTATGTATATTCTCGTGCAACATTAGAACGCCACTGGAATGCGTTTGATTCATCGGTTGGTGAGCATCCGCACTTGGTGTGTTATGCCGTTAAAGCTAACTCAAACCTTGGCGTGTTGAATACTTTGGCTCGTTTGGGCTCTGGCTTCGATATCGTTTCTGGCGGTGAGCTAGAGCGTGTGGTTGCTGCCGGTGGCGATCCAGCAAAAGTTGTATTCTCTGGTGTCGGTAAAACAGCCGCTGAAATGAAGCGTGCGCTTGAGTTGAACATTAAGTGTTTCAACGTAGAGTCTGAACCAGAACTAGAGCGACTGAATAAAGTAGCTGGTGAGCTTGGTGTTAAAGCGCCGATTTCACTGCGTATCAACCCAGACGTTGATGCGAACACTCACCCTTATATCTCTACAGGTCTGCGTGATAACAAGTTTGGTATCGCTTTCGACCGTGCTCCTGCTGTTTATGAGTTTGCAAAAACACTCGATAACTTGTCTATCCATGGTATTGATTGCCACATTGGTTCTCAGTTAACGGATATCGAACCTTTCATCGATGCAACCGATCGCCTACTTGCGCTGATCGACCAGCTACGTGCTAACGGTATCAACATCAAACACCTTGATGTTGGTGGCGGCTTGGGTGTGGTTTATCGTGATGAATTACCACCACAGCCTTCTGACTACGCGAAAGCTTTATTGGCTCGCCTAGACAATCATTCTGATCTAGAGCTGATTTTCGAGCCTGGAAGAGCGATTGCTGCTAACGCTGGTGTATTATTAACGAAAGTCGAGTTCCTCAAGCCAACAGAGCACAAGAACTTTGCCATCATCGATGCAGCAATGAACGACCTAATGCGCCCAGCACTTTATCAAGCTTGGCAGGATATTGTTCCTGTTAGCCCTCGTCAGGGTGAAGCTGTGACTTACGATTTGGTTGGCCCAATCTGTGAGACAGGCGATTTCCTAGGTAAAGATCGTGACCTTGTTCTTGAAGAAGGTGATCTGCTAGCAGTTCGTTCAGCGGGTGCTTATGGCTTCGCGATGTCATCTAACTACAACACTCGTTCGCGTGCGGCTGAAGTGATGGTGGATGGCGATAAAACTCACTTGGTTCGTCAGCGTGAAGAGCTTACGAGTCTGTGGGAACTTGAAAACATTCTTCCGGAGTAATTTTAAGCGTTATGCACTTCCACTTTTCTAAAATGCATGGTTTGGGCAATGATTTCATGGTCGTGGACTGCATTACTCAAAATATTTTCTTTTCTCCAGATTTGATCCGTCGTTTGGCGGATCGTCACACTGGCGTGGGCTTTGATCAGCTACTTGTGGTTGAGGCTCCCTATGATCCAGAAACTGATTTCCATTACCGCATATTCAATGCGGATGGCAGTGAAGTGGAGCAGTGTGGCAATGGTGCACGTTGTTTTGCACGATTCGTTCGCATGAAAGGCTTAACGAATAAGTACAGCATCAACGTGAGTACCAAGAAAGGTAAAATGGTTCTCAAGATTGAAGAGAATGACCTGATCACGGTGAACATGGGCATTCCTGAGTTCGAACCCGGCAAGATTCCATTCAAGGCCAAGCAGCCAGAGAAGACGTATATCCTAAGAACGGATGTACACACCTTATTCTGTGGTGCGGTAAGCATGGGTAACCCACATGTGGTTACCGTGGTTGATGACGTCGACACGGCTGATGTGGACACCTTAGGCCCACTACTTGAATCACATGAACGTTTCCCTGAGCGTGTTAATGCTGGCTTTATGCAGGTCGTTAACCGTGAAGAAGTTCGTCTACGTGTTTACGAACGCGGCGCGGGTGAAACTCAGGCATGTGGCAGCGGAGCGTGTGGCGCAGTTGCAGTGGGTATCACTCAAGGCTTACTGGCTGAGAATGTGAAGGTTCGTCTACCAGGCGGTGACTTACACATTAGCTGGCAAGGCCCGGGTAAACCTCTGTTTATGACCGGCCCTGCAACGCATGTGTTTGATGGTCAACTTTCTTGCTAATAACGACCCAAAACAAATATATTCATAAAAATAAAGGATAGGTTTTGTCTTACGTTGAAGCCGACGCACTCACCGCAGAAGTGGTCGCGGAATATTTACGTGATAACCCAGATTTTTTCCAAGACCGAAAAGATTTGGTTGATCGCCTTGCTATCAATAACGTTGAGCAGGGCGCTGTTTCTCTGGTTGAGGTTCAGCTTAAACGCCAACGTCATCGAATCGAAGAGCTTGAAGAAGAGATCACTGGCTTGATGTCGTTGGCAGCAAATAACGATAAAACCTTCTATGAGTTTATGGATCTGCAAGCGCAAGTGCTGAAATGCAGTGACTTCATGCAGGTGATAAAAGCCGTTGAACAAAAAGCGTTAGATCTTGGGCTTAAGGCTCATGTTCGTATTCTTTCGCAATCTGGCTTTTATCAGTTGAGTGCTGAGGGTTACTCTAAGTTTTCGCTTAACCATTTCAATGGCAAAGATGCTTATCTTGGACGCTTGAGAAAAGCCGACAGACACGATTTGTTTGGTGATTATCCAGTTCCAGAGCTAGGCTCTTATGTAGTACTACCGCTTGCTAAGCAGTCTCCATTGGGTTTGCTCGCCTTTTCTAGTGAAGATGGCGGACATTTCCAACCCCATATGGATACGCTCTTTTTACGCCATTTAGCACTTGTTGTCGCTCATTTGGCGGACACCTTACCTTGGCAGATAAATAATGAGCCTAGAGCCCAAAATACCTCTTCCTAACAGCCTTCAAAAGCCACTTTCTCGCTTCTATGAATATCTCCGAAGCGAGAAGGGACTCAGCCTACACACCCAACGTAATTACAAACAACAACTTGAAACCATGGCCGGTCATTTAGTCACTCTAGGGCTAAAGGATTGGGGTCAAGTCGATGCGGCGTGGGTCAGACAACTGGCCAGTAAAGGCATGCGTGAGGGAATGAAAGCGAGCAGCATTGCAACGCGCTTATCGTCACTGCGCAGCTTCTTTGATTTCCTTGTGTTGCGTGGCGAAATGACCGCCAATCCAGCCAAAGGTGTCTCTGCACCTCGCAAACAACGCCCTTTGCCTAAAAACCTCGATGTTGATGAAGTGGGTCAACTGCTTGATGTGAATGAGGACGATCCATTGTCGATTCGTGATCGAGCGATGATGGAGGTGATGTATGGTGCTGGATTACGACTGGCAGAACTGGTCGGCATCAATCTGAAAGATGTGTTGGGTCGACAAGGCGAAATCCGAGTGATTGGTAAAGGCGACAAAGAACGTAAAGCGCCTTTTTCTGGTTTAGCTAAAGAGTGGGTCGATAAATGGCTCAAAGTTCGTGGTGAATTGGCTTTACCGGGTGAAACCGCGCTGTTTGTCTCTAAGCTCGGGACTCGTATCTCTCACCGCAGCGTGCAAAAGCGCATGGAAGAGTGGGGCAAGAAGCAATCTGTCGCGAGCCACATCAGCCCGCATAAACTGCGTCACTCCTTTGCAACGCATGTGCTGGAATCGAGCCAAAATCTTCGTGCTGTGCAAGAGTTGCTTGGCCATGAAAACATCTCGACGACCCAAGTGTATACCCACTTAGATTTCCAACACTTAGCACAAGCTTATGATCAGGCTCACCCGAGAGCTCGTAAGAAGAATAAAGATTAGATTAAAGGGTTTACTATGCGAATTTATCGAGGGTTAAAGCCCATCAAAGCCATGACCTTTGACTTGGATGACACCCTGTATGACAACTGGCCTGTGATCATGAAGGTTGAGAAAGAGATGGCACAGTGGCTTTATCAAAAGCACCCAGTGTCGGCTTCTTTATCGCTTGAAGAGTGGCAGGGCATTAAGCAGCAAGTCGCATCTGAAAACCCAGCTTTGAAACATGATGTCACCGTGTGGCGTGAAACTCAGATTAAGAGTGGTTTGCTGCAATTGGGTTACTCTCTGCAGCAAGCAGAGCAAGCGGCTCGAGAGGGCATTGAGCATGCCTTGTGGTTGCGTAATCAAGTCGATGTCCCTCAAGAAACGCATCGAGTGATGACTGAACTTAGCCAACGTATTCCTCTGGTTGCGATTACCAATGGCAATGTCGATCCACACAAAATTGGCTTAGGGTTGTACTTTCAATTAATCCTTAAAGCCGGCCCTGATGGCAGAGCAAAACCCTATCCAGATATGTTTGAAAAAGCTCAGCAACACCTAGGTTGTGACGCTGAGAATATTCTTCATGTTGGCGATCACCTCAAAACGGATGTCTATGGAGCCAAGCAAAATGGCTTCCAAGCGTGCTGGTTTAATGACACTGGTTCCAATTTATACCGCTCCCCGAAGGCGAGTGTGCTCCCTGATGTTGAAATAGACCAACTTAGCGATCTCATGCGACTAATTTAATGGCTCGGTAAGCTTATTGTGTCGCATTTATGCTATTGAATTGTTACATTAGTCGCCTATAAAAGCCTGATTAGGCTAGGATAATTGGCGACTACTTTTTATCGATTCATTTCAGTCATAGCAGTGGTTGCGGGTTGTTACTTCACTCGATTTTGAACAAGGGTTGGCATGCAAACATTTACATTTCTCGCAAATACTGAGGCGTTATTTAGAGCTCAATTTGATCAGCGAGAATGGTGTGACAGCAAACAGTACCTTATTCAATTTTTCTCAGATCAATCTTCAGATCTAGCTCGTCAAATCGCGGGTGTTGCCCTCAATCGTTTAAATAATGCGACGCTAATTGGCCAGAGTGCTCGTCATGTTATCTGTGATAATTGCCTTGAAAGTGCATGCACCTTAGTCATCATCAGTGAGTTCAACGAAACCCATCTAACCTCTGCGGTCCAGCCTTTTTCCGGCAATCCAAATCAAGACAGCCAAGACTTAGCTTTTCAGCTGCGCCTTACAGAAGAAACCAAAACGGTCATCAGCTTGTGCGATCAGGTAGAAGGGCGTGATTACCCTATCTATAGCGCTTTTGAGAATTTGCCTTACGCCTTGCCGATCGCTGGTGGACTGTGTCATGAGAATGAATTTGGCCGTTGGGTTATGTATAACGAGCAAACCTACCAGCACGCCTGTGTTGCGGTGGCTCTGACTAACCCAAGGTTGAAGGTTTGGTCGGACGCGTACTCTGAGTGGAACCCGATTGGGATGAAGCTACGAGTCACACACGCAGTTGGAAATCGCTTATACGCGTTGAATGACAAGCCGGCTATTGAGGTATTCAAACATTACCTTGCGGATGGCAAAGACCTTCCTTTTAGTCAACTGATGAGCTTTCCGCTTTATCGAGAGCTTGGCAGAAAGAAGGGTATCTCGACGCCTCTGCGTATTAATGATGATGGCAGTATCGAGTTTGATAGCCCTTGGCATGTTGGTGAAGAGGCGCAGTTTTGTTATAACCACCCCTCTTTGACCGCTGAAAAGGTACGTCATGGTGCCGAGATGCTTGCGATGCATCAGCCTGAATCGGTGATCATCTATAACTGTGTATCTCGACTTGAGTTTATCGACAGTAAACTTGAGCTCAAGCCATTTGAAGGGATAGTGAACACGTGTGGTGCCTACTGTATGGGGGAGCTATACCGTAATGAAGACCGTCAAGAAATACTGCATCACAGCCTGACTTATATTGCTATGCGCGAGTCTGACGAGATCAAAGAGTTTCATTGTGAAGACTTTCAGTGTGGCTCAACAGTGTCGCCATTACTTAACCTGGTCAGAAATGCAGTCGCTGATCTCGACAGTATGAATACTCAGATGGAAAAGAAGCTCCATCAACAAGCGCGTCGTTTAACCGAGAGCTATCGCATTGACTCACGCACTGGCTTGCCGAATCGTATCGTATTAAAAGAACGCCTCAATACGATTCTATTTAGTGAACACTTACTCACGTTAAAGCTAACGAACTTCCATCAAGTTAATGAAAAATACGGCTACCAAGTGGGTGACCAGTTACTGCTTGATCTGTCTAATCACTTTATCGAACGATTGCAGCTTCGTGTCGTGAAAGAGCCTCGCGTGAAGGTTGAGCTGTTCAGTATTGGTGTCGGAGAGTGGGCGATTATCTTTAATGCCAGTGTTGGTAGTGCGAGAATAAAAGAAGGTTTCGTTGAGTTCGCGGATGACATCGAACACATTAACTTTGAGCCGTATGGTTTGGCTGATATTGATTACCTGTCAGTTTCTTTGTGTGGCGGCTTTGCCAGTCGTTGTGATTTCTTAACCGACAGCGGTGACGAAATCTTATTGAAAGCGATCGAAGCTCGACGTTATGGGGTGCGGAACAATACCCACATCACCAATGCCAAAGACATCCAGGTGAGCGAAGAAGACCGCAAAGAGCAACTCGGTTGGTTGAGCTGTGTAAGTCGTGCGATTTTAGATCAGAACATCATCACCTACTCACAGCCGATTGTGGAATCGGGTACGCACGAAATGATTGGCCAAGAGTGTTTAGTCAGAATCATGGAGTCGGACGGTACAATTGTACCACCAGGAAAGTTCTTACCTATCATTGCTGATACGCACCTATATACGCGCCTTAGTCGACACATGATTAAGAGTACTATCGGCTACATGGCGGATAAGCAGAGCTCATTTTCTATCAATCTATCCCCACAAGATTTGTTGAGCGACAAGACGCTTGAGGTGCTCGAGGCTGCGATCAGTGGCATGAACGATCCCACTCGACTCGGTTTAGAGGTTCTCGAGTCAGAACAGATTAAAGATTATGGTCGCATGATTGAAGTGTGTGATCACTTCCGTGCACTCGGGGCGAGAATCATTGTTGATGATTTTGGCTCTGGTTATTCCAATATCGATGAAATCATTAAGCTTGAGCCGCAGATCATTAAGCTCGACGGTAGCTTGATTCGTAATATCGATAAAGACCAAAAACAAAGAAACATAGCCTCTCAGTTGATTCGTTTGTGCCAAGTGTTCAATGCCAAAACGGTCGCTGAATTTGTCCATAACCAACAGGTTTGTGAGATAGCAGAGCAAATGGGTGTCGATTATCTGCAGGGTTACTACTTCGGTGAGCCTAAGCGACTGTTTTAGCAGTTAAAGCTTCCCGCATTGTGTAACGACTGGCTATAAAAGTACTGCGCCGCCATTAATGACTGCTTTTTGGCGGAATGAATGATGTCTAACTAAGGTCACATTATTCATAACGCGATCGCAAGTATTCCGTGCAAGCCTTATCTATAATAAGCACAATAATAAATCATTAACGTAACGATTAATGTGAATATGCAGTCGACTTCTCTCCTGATACAAGACATTGAGCAAACCCAACGTGAATTGGAAAAGATAGATTTTCATCAACATGAAAGCCTACTGATTCAGGTGTTTTCGTCTTTCGAGAAAGGTTCTGTTTTGGCTGCCTGCCAAGTGATTCAATCGACTTTTCCCAATGCCAAATTGATTGGTTGCAGTGCTAACCACTACATTAGTCAAGGTGTCATCCTGCACCAAGGTCTTTATCTGATTGTTACCCGCTTTGACGCGACGTCTTACTCTTGTGGTGTTGTCGAATATAGCGAACAACCATTGCTCGATAGCCACGCTATGTGGCAACAGCTTGAGTGCAATGATAATACTCAAAGCATCATCTGTTTCGCAGACCGCTTGCAGATAAATAACCGAGATCTATTTTCAGCGTTTGAGCAGTCGATGTATTCATTACCGATCTGTGGCGGTGCATCGACCATCACAGATAATGGGCGATGGGTGATGTTAGACGGCATTTGCTATGAGAATGCCTATGTGATGCTTGCGCTGCACAGTGTTGAGCTCGCAATCACAAAGGGTTACTTCACTGAGTGGAACCCTATTGGCCGAACTTTCCGAGTGACTGGCGCTAAAGATAACCGGTTGCTGGAATTGGATGGCATGCCTGTTCGCGAACTCTATAACCGTTACCTCGCTGATGGTCTCGAAGTGCCTTTGGAACAACTGCATAACTTTCCGTTGATGGTCGGTGAGCCGAAAGAGCAAAACATTCACTTACCGCTCAAGGTAGCGGAAAGTGGAGAGATAGAATTCAGTGGCCAGTTTCAAGTGGGCGATGAGGTCCGGTTTTGTTATGACCATCCATCATTGACCTTAGAGCAAATACGACTTGGCGTTCAACAGATCGCCTCCCATAGACCAGAACAGTTCTTTATTTACAACTGCACCTCTCGCATCGACTTTATCGATGGCAACCAAGAGGTTGAGGTTTTCCAAAGATTGGCCGACAGCTATGGCGTGTACTGCATGGGAGAACTCTATCAAGAGAATGACCAGCAGCGAATCTTGCACCATAGCCTCACTTACCTTGCGCTGAGAGAAGGCGAGGGTAAGGCGGTATTGCCATTAGAGACGCAACCCGCGACCAATATATCCCCTCTGTTTTCATTGATCCGAAATGCACTACTTGATGTCGATGACATGAACAACAGTATGGCGAGTAAGATTCAGCAGCAAGCCACCGCATTAACGGCGAGCTACCGAATTGATCACCGTACTGGCTTGCCCAATCGAAGTGTGTTGCGTGAGAAGCTGTCGAAGATGAGCAGTGACAGCCATTTGTTAGCTTTGAAGGTGACGACCTTTGGTCAGGTCAATGAGAAGTACGGCTATCGAGTGGGTGACAAGCTTCTGCATGATTTGAGTGAGTACTTTCAAAGGGCGCTATGGCAGTTCTTTGATGAGGGTTGTCAGCTTTACAGTATCGGTATTGGTGAGTGGGCGGTGGTGTTTGATAGCTGGGCGAGCCAAGAACATATTCATCAGCGATTTTCGGAATTTGCCGATCAAACCGAGCATGTAAATTTCGAGCCGACCGGTTTACCCGATATTGATTACTTGTCGGTGTCTATCTGTGCGGGTATCGCCAGCCGTCGAGATTTCCCGACTACCTCTATTGATGACTTATTGTTGAAGGCGATTGATGCGAGGCGCAGCGCTGTCAGCCAGAACAAGCACCTAGTGAGCGCCAAGGCACTCATTCAATTGGAGAAGCATCGCCAAGAGCAACTTGGTTGGCTGTCGTGCGTGAGTCGCGCGGTGCTTAATCAGAATATTGTGGCGTGCTCTCAGCCCATAGTTTCAGCACACAGTCATCAGGTAGAGAGCTACGAGTGTTTGGTTCGAATTGAAGAGGACGGTCAGTTAATTGCACCGGGTAAGTTCTTGCCAATCATTGAAGGAACCCATCTCTATACACGCCTCAGTCGTCAGATGATAACGCGCACCTTCGATTTTATGAGTCAGCGAACCGATTCGTTCTCAATTAATTTAGCGCCACAAGATTTCAGCAATGAGAAAACCATTCTTCACCTTGAACAAGCGATCAAGAAAATCAGTCACCCACAGCGTATTGGCTTGGAGGTGTTAGAAACGGAACAAATTCAGGATTACGGTCGCTTGATTGAGGTGTGTAATCACTTCCGCGATCTTGGTGTGAATATTATTGTTGATGACTTTGGTTCGGGCTATTCGAACATTGATGAGATATTGAAGCTAGAACCACAGGTGATCAAGCTTGATGGCAGTTTGATTCGCAATATTGATAAAGATAAAAAGCAGCGCAAGATCGCTCAGCAGTTGGTGAGCTTATGCCAGATTCTGAATGCTAAGACGGTGGCGGAGTTCGTTCATAATGAGCAGGTGTGCCGTATTGCTGAAGACATGGGGGTCGATTACTTGCAAGGGTATTACTTTGGTCAACCTCAGCGTTTGTTTTGATGGAGCGAGCGTTTCACGTGAAACACTGGTTGGCTCAATAACGAAAATACGATGTAACAAGGGTGAGCTTATGGCTCACCCTTTTTGTTTTTAGTGTCTGTCTCGTCCTGAAATGTGTTTTTACCTTCCCGCGCGCCTGCTTGGTCTATTTGAGGGCGTGGCCACACTTGTCGGCGTGGAACACTTTTAGATAATGCTGGTAGTAGTCATCAATGAGCTTGGCAGATTCACTTTCACCTAAAGATTTGAGTAACTCAATACCCACTTCACAAGTACACAAGTGGCCACTGTCTTGGTTGCGGCGCAAGGTGTATGAAGATTCGCTGGTAATATCGAGGTGAACTTGCGGAACGGCTTGTAACCACGAGCTCTTGTTAAGCATCTTCTTCGCTTCTTGCCATGTGCCATCCAAGATGATGAATAGCGGCTTACGGCTCTGGGCTTGGGTCATTACAGCTTGCTGGCACTCGACACTTTGATCACTTGGGAATAAAAGAAACGGTTGTCGTGTTTCATCGTCAAGCAGTGCGATGAGCTCCGCTGGTGGTGTTTTCCTTTGCCATACAATGGACTGACACTGATCAAGGGATTGCTGAAGCAGCTTCCCTGTATTGGTATCGCGTGACAGTTCATTCTCATGAGTGAGCAGTACAAGATCGATTTGGCTTGCGACACTAGGTATCAGGTGACAAATACATTGGTGAGTGAAGCTACAACCATGGCAAGCTTGTTGGTTACTCATGTTTACAACTTCACTCCACTTTGTGCGGGTGAGATACCATCAGCAAACAAAACCACGTCGCTGATATCAGCATCATCTGCAACTGGAGCGACACTTGGGTTTAGCGGGTAGCTGACACCAGAGTATGAAAGTGTGTGTTTCGCCGGTGTTGCACCGCCGCCACTGACATTGAAGATCAGATCCTGCCAGCCGTGGTTTTGCGATTTACCTAAGCGTATGTCGCCCTTAACCAGTGTCACTCGGCTATTGAAGCGCCAGTTATCTTGATGGTTTTCGAAAATTAGCAGTGTACAGCCACCAGAACCACACCAATCGAGTTGGGCGAACAGCTCTTCTTTACCGTCGCCGTTGAGGTCGTAGGTTAACCAGCGGTATTTAGTGTCGTCAGGTGAGCTGTTGTTGATCTTAAAGTATTCGCGGATCGCTTGGTCGACTTTTGGATCAAGTTGATCGCTGGAGTTCACCTGCTTTGCGGTTAGATCAACGTTAGTGGTGGTGTTTACTTGTGCTTGCGCACTCTTAGCTTCGAATAGCACCAGACCGCCATTGGCAATCGGATACACCACGTTGCCCACTTTCTCTTTTTCAGCGATTAGCTTGCCATTATCGAGTGTGAAGATGCGCTCGGAGATCAAATATTGTTGCTGGTGGCGAGTCATAACCACTTGTACCTGATTTTGGTTCAGTTGCTGCCAGAAGCCTTGTTCAACAATAGAAGGGTCTCCATTGCTGTATGAATAAGTCGTGATAGCACTGTGGTCATTGTTGAGTTCAAGGTTGATAGAGAACCCTGAGTTTTGCGTTGAGCTAGCGAAGTAGAGTCCGCTCCAATCCAATGTTGGATCTTGGTTAGAGACCGTTGCACAGCCATTATAGTTACTGTCATTGAGATTAAGCTTGGCATGCCACCCATAGATAGAATCGCTCATGCCGTCGCTACAGCTCTCTTTTGTAAGGTTGAGTTTGCCTTGCGCTGCTTTACCTTCTAATTGGTAATCACGACTGCTTGGTGTGGTGTGGCTTGATTCAATATCGAGGGTTTGTGGCTGTTCGCCCATCTTAGTATATTTCAGCTGGTCTTTATCGAAAGTTGCTGACCAGAAGGGTTCATTACCGAATACTCGTGTTGAACGCAGTGGTTGGTCGCAGCGCTCAGGGTTCTCTGCGGTTAGGATGTTCACTTGGTCAACCACGAAACGCGCTGTGAAATCTGCGTTATAACCCGTTTGGCTCGGCACGGTTAGGTGACCAATCAGCTCGCCATATAAGGCTTGGTAAGGTCTCGTTGAGAGCCCTTGTGCTTCTAACGCTAACTCTGGAGATAAGTCTAACCAGTATTGTTGTTGGCTACCGCAAGGAGTGAAGGTTCGGCTTTCATGGCCAACCACCACCTGACCACGCATGATGAAGGTTTGCGGTTGAATGCTCAGTGGCTCATCCAAGTTTGCTGGGGGCTGTTCAGGTTGTTGCGGCGTATCAGGTGCCGCAACACAGCCTTGTAGAGCGAACGCGACTAGCCATGTCACTGGGTTTTTCATTACCTTCATGTTATATCTTCCTCGGAGCAACCGTTAATTGGATTTATTATGGCATATTGGTTATTTAAAACAGAACCCGACACCTTCTCTATTCAGACTCTTAGAGTACAAAAAACCTCTTGTTGGGAGGGTGTACGCAACTATCAGGCTCGAAACATGATGCGTGATGACGTCAAGCTTGGCGATCTGGTGATGATATACCACTCATCATGTAAAAAAGTTGGCGTAGCGGGGATCGCTAAAGTAACCAGAGAAGCCTACCCAGACCACTTTCAGTTCGACCCTGAGAGTGATTACTACGATCCTAAGTCTTCACCCGATAACCCACGCTGGATCATGGTGGATGTCGAGTTTGTGCGAGTGACTGAGCGCTTGATTCCTTTGGTTACGCTTAAAGCCATGCCTGAACTCTCCGAAATGCCCTTGGTGAAACGCGGTAATCGCTTATCGATCATGCCGGTTACCGAACAAGAGTGGCAGGCAATCTTAAGCAAAGAAGTGTTAGGTTCTCGATAGCGTTAGAGAGAGCTTTTTACGTAAGGTTCAAAAAAGGCAGCCAGTTGGCTGCCTTTTTATTTATTCAGATCTGTTCAACGAGCGAGATTAGAGCAGATGCTTTTCTAGGTAGTGAGCAACGGCATCGTCTGCGTTACTGCCAATCACTTCATTGTCAGGTAGTGCTTTCATCACTTTCTCATGTGATGTACCCATGATTAGACCTTTACCCGCCATAGCCAGCATTTCAGCGTCGTTCATGCCATCACCAAAGGCAACACAGTTATCCAGAGTCAGGTTTAGTGATTTTGCAACAGCGTCTAGAGCGTGGCCTTTAGAGACTTCAGCTGCCATCACTTCCAGACACCAAGGTGTAGAGAAGGCGATGTTCAGTTTGTCGCCAAAAGCATCTCTTAGCTTTTGTTCAAACGTGACGAGATATTCGTGGTCTTGTTCTGGATGTGTGAAGAAGACTTTCGCGATGCCTTCGCTTGGTGCGTTTTCAGCTTCAAAGCGCTTGTAGCTAAAGCCAGACTCACTGTGGAATTTAGCCAACATTTCATCTTCACGGTCTAGTAACCAATCTTCATTCTGGTACATGTGAATAAAGAGGTTTGGATCTTGGCGCACAATATCAATAACTGGCTGAACGAGTTCCTGAGGTACGTTCTGGCTATACATCAGTTGATCGTTTTGGTCATGCACGCGTGCACCGTTTGAAGTGATCATGTACGCCGGAATACCTGCTATCTGACGAATACCCGCCACATCGACGTGGTGACGACCCGTAGCGAAGATGAAGGTATAACCTTGGTCGTGTAATTTCTTAAGCGTTAGCTTGGTAAAGTCGCTTAGCTGATGGTTGGGAGCCAAAAGCGTACCATCTAAATCAGAAGCAACAATTTTCACGGAATCTTTTAGTGCAGGAATACTCATTTAACCCTCATTGCAAAATGCTTAACCAATATTGACGCTAGCCAGCGCTAGAATCGTTTTAACTACAATATCTCTAGGTAGAAATTGTATGCCAAATTCATGCAAGAAAAGAGGGCAAAGCTCACTTACTTCTCTTCCTCTTTAGCGCTTATTTTCTTGGTAGGTTGCTTAGCCTATTAGCTCTAGGCGAAAAACTGATTGATCGCATCCAGTGTTTGATTGCGATATTCATCCTGCTCAAACAACACCTCATGCCTAGAACCCTCAATCAACTTAAACTGACAATCAGAGTTGGTTTTCTTCAGCTTAGAGATGAACTTTACTTGAGCACTGTTACTGACAATCTTTTCATCCCCAGCTTGAATCAATAGCAGAGGGATCTTGATTTGACGAGTTTGTTGAATTGCTTGCTTGGCGGCCATTAACCCTTGCCACACCCAACGCGTGCTTGGTCCACCCACCTGCAAAGATGGAGACTCGTCATATAAGCGGCGGAACCACTGATAGCGAACCTTACTGTGGCTCAGTAAGTTGTTTTCAAAAGGCTTCGAATAATATGCTTGCTGGCCCGGCGCGTAAGTTGGCTTGGCATAAAAAGCGGTAAGCACTTGTCCAACGATCATCGCGATAGGTTTCAGGTACCACTCGGTATTGATACCAAACATCGGAGCGCACAGAGTCACCTTATCAAACGGGTGGTCTGGATGGGTTTGTAGGTAGCGAGTGGCTATGGTGCTGCCCATTGAGTGTGCGAGCAGGTAGCGATTGGAATACTTACTGAGATCAAAACTGGCAATGACGTCAGACATGTCAGATTCATAATCATCAAACTCATGAATGTGACCAATGTCAGAGTCTGTTACCATACGTTCAGACTGGCCTTGACCTTGGTGGTCAAATGAATAAACGTCATAGCCTTGTTGATAAAAATCATAAAAGATTTCTTGGTATTTTTGGCAGCATTCGATACGGCCATTTGAAATCACAATAGCTTTGCTGTGCTTTTCTGAGGTGAGGCTGCACCAGTACAGTTTCTTTTTACCAGACGATGTTAAAAACCCCTCTTTTCTTTGCTGCCAAAGAGCGTTGATCGGGTGTTTAATCGCATGATCGAACTGAGGTTCTTGAGTGTAAGGGAAGGTGGCTTCGCTGTGGTTTTCCATGGGAAATTACCTGAACTGATGCGTGTGAGAGCTTTATTGCTACTAATGTTGTTAGATTAAAGAACTAGTAAGGAAATGCAAATGGATACTCATGTTTGGCTTGCTTATGTTGTCACAGCGATTTTGTTTAGCTTGGCTCCGGGCTCGGGTACCGTTAACTCAATCAGTAATGGGCTTAGCTATGGCACTAAAAAGTCACTCGCATCAATTGTTGGCTTACAGCTTGGTCTTGCGTTTCACATTATGCTGGTGGGCGCGGGTATCGGTGCACTCGTTGCTAAGTCTGCGTTGGCGTTCACCATCATTAAGTGGGTCGGCGTGGTGTACTTACTTTGGTTAGGTATTCAAAAGTGGCGTGATAGCTCGAGCCTAGTAGCATCTGAAGAAAGCTCTACTCTGTCGAGTGGCAAACTGCTGAGAAACGCTGTGCTTATCAACCTAACTAACCCGAAATCAATCGTGTTTTTGGTGGCTTTGTTTCCTCAGTTTATTGACCCTACACAACCTCAAGCACCTCAGTTATTAGTGCTAGGTGTGACGACAGTATTCATTGATAGCGTTGTTATGTTGGGTTACACCTCATTAGCGTCACAAATGGGACGTTTTATTCGCTCTGATCGCATAATGGGTAAGATAAATAAAATATTTGGTGGTATGTTCATGGGCTGCGGTGCTTTGCTAGCTGCCGCGAAAGCTTAGATTAAGCGACTGAGTTATAGTTAAACCAATCAGAGTTATCAAGAAATGACCGCTACATACGTTGCTCGACAACCTATCTTAAATCGCAAGAGGAATACACTCGGCTATGAGTTGTTATTTCGCGATGGAGAAAAGAATGCGTACCCAGCGCATATTGAGTCTAATCGAGCAACGTATCGTCTGATTGTTGAGAACTTCTTGTCTGTTGGTCTTAACCCTTCTATTCCATCTTCACGCTGCTTTATCAACTTCCCTTATCAAAGTTTGATTCGTCGACTGCCCTTAAGTTTGCCGAAAGATAAGGTGGTGGTAGAGATTCTGGAAACCTGTAAACCAACAGATGAATTGTTGGAAGCGGTTAAAGACCTTTACCAAGCGGGTTACATGATTGCCCTAGATGATTTTACTTCGACCCCAGAATGGGAACGTTTCCTTAAATACACGCATATCGTAAAGCTCGATATTATGCAGATGGGTTTGGATGAAGCGTGTGATTTGGTTAGGGCACATCAAGGGAAAAAGTTTAGCTTTTTGGCGGAGCGCGTTGAGACCGAACAAGAATTCCAGCAAGCCAAAGAGGCTGGCTTTAAGTTTTTCCAAGGTTACTTTTTCAATAAACCGGAAATCATCAAGAGTAAATACATTAGCCCTGAGCAAGTGATTGCTATGGAGCTGTTTCAAGAAGTGTGTAAGCCCGATGTGGACTTTCAACGGGTGGAGAGCATTGTCGCGAAAGATGTGGCGCTCTCATATAAGTTGCTGCGTTTTGTGAATACTATGTCGCCGCGCCTTGAAGTTACCATCTCTTCTTTTCGTCAGGCTTTGGTATATCTAGGTCAAGAGAAACTGAAAATGTTTGTCTCGTTAGCCGTCGCCTCTTATGTGTCCGATAAAAAGCCTAAAGAGCTGTATGGATTGTCTCTACAGCGTGCTCAGTTTTGTCAGCGTATGTCTCGCTATCAGGCATTTGAAGGGTATAGAGAACAGGCCTTTATGATTGGCTTATTCTCCTTGTTGGATGCTCTGTTGGACTTGTCGTTAGATAACTTAGTCGAGCAGTTGCCGCTGTGTAAAAGTATCAAGGTTGCTCTATTACGTAGAGAAGGGCCATATGGTACCTTGCTCGCACTTGAAGAGAGCTTTGAGCATGCCGATTGGCAACAGATTGATGAGCACTGCGCCGATTTAGGATTAAGCGTGGATCAGGTTAAAACGGAGCTTACTGAAGCGCGCCGTTGGAGCCATACCGTGACCAACAAGCTCTGATATTTCTTCGTTAAACTTTTATGACAATTGAAACGCACGCCTTGACGTGCGTTTTTTTATATCTAAGGTATGTGCATATCCATATATGAGTATGTTTTTATGCTTCCTCACCAATTTTTTAAATTACTGTCCGATGAAACGCGAGTGCGTTGCTTAATGTTGATAGTTCGCAATGAGTGCTTATCGGTTGGTGAGTTGACTCAGGCATTGCAAGAAAGTCAGCCAAAGGTTTCACGCCATCTTGCGCAGCTGCGTTCAAACGGTGTTTTGATTGATGTTCGCCAGGGGCAGTGGGTGTTTTACCGCCTGTCACAAGATTTACCAGGTTGGATGCTAAAGTTAATTGACGACCTTATTGCATCGAACTGTTTGAAAACTGAATACCAGCAAGATATTGAGCGCTTAGAGTCGATGAACTCACGCCCAGTATGTTGCGTTTAAATACATTAAAACTTAATGCCGAAATAGTTGTAGTTGCAGCTAGGCGACAAGTGAACTTATCCCTATGAGCATAGTGGCTCTATGTAATTAGGGCGGCCGGCGCTCCGGTAAGTGAACGTAGTCAACAACGCTGCGGCTTCAAATATGAAGGCAATTAACTGAGAGAACAGAAAATGACAGTCAAAGTAGGTATTAATGGTTTTGGTCGTATCGGCCGTCTAGCACTTCGCGCAGCATTCGATTGGGATGAGCTAGAATTTGTTCAAATTAACGATGTTGCTGGCGACACAACAACACTGGCCCACCTTATAGAATTTGATTCAGTTCAAGGTCGCTTTCACCACGAAGTAACTGCAGAAGGCGATGAGATGATCATTAATGGCCAGCGCATCAAGACCACACAAGAGCGCGACATCGATGCGATCGACTGGTCTGGTTGTGATGTGGTTATCGAAGCGACAGGTGTTCACCGTAAGACCTCTTTCCTAAACAAATACCTAGAGCAGGGCGTGAAACGTGTTGTGGTATCGGCGCCAGTGAAAGAAGAAGGCATCGCAAACATCGTTGTTGGTGTGAATGACAATATCTTCGACCCTGCGGTACACAAAATCGTAACGGCAGCGTCTTGTACAACGAACTGTATCGCGCCAGTGGTTAAGGTGATCAACGAGAAGCTTGGTATCGAGAACGCAGCCTTCACCACTATTCACGATTTAACTAACACGCAAACTATTCTTGATGCGCCGCACAAAGACTTACGCCGCGCACGTGCATGTGGCATGAGTCTTATCCCAACAACGACGGGCAGCGCCAAAGCGATTGTTGAGATCTTCCCTGAGCTAGAAAACCGCATCAACGGCCACGCAGTTCGTGTACCGCTAGCGAACGCTTCTCTGACAGACATCATCTTCGAAGTGAAGCAAGACACCACGGCAGAAGAAGTTAACGCGATGCTGAAAGAAGCGTCTCAGAATGAACTAAAAGGTATTCTTGGCTTTGAAGAGCGTCCACTGGTTTCTATCGATTACAAAGGCGACCAACGCTCAACAATCGTGGATGCACTATCAACGATGTTGGTCGGTAAGCGCATGGTTAAGATCTACGCTTGGTACGACAATGAGATGGGTTACGCAACACGTACCGCTGAGCTTGTTCGTACCGTTGGCCTTGCTTAATAAGAATCTGGAGAAGATATAATGATACATCCAACATGGCAACTAGACCTAGAGCAAGGTGCGCTAGTGCTTACTCCGTGCCCAGGCACAAAAGAAGCAACGCTTGATGCATCACTGGCTCAGCTAAAAGAGCAAGGCGTTGAAGCTATCGTGACAGCACTTGATGACCATGAGCTTGCAAGCAAAGACGTGGCGGCACTTGGTGAAAAAACACGTGCGTTAGGTATGCAATGGTTCCAGATCGAAATTGAAGACGACTGTGCACCGGGTGCTGGTTTTGCTGCGAAGTGGCAAGCAGCTAGCCCTGAGCTACATAACATCGTCGATAACGGCGGCAAGGTTGCAATGCATTGTATGGGCGGCTCTGGTCGCACTGGTTTGTTCGCAGCTCACCTACTGTTAGAAAAAGGCTGGGATTTGAGCAAGGTAGTTCAAGAGGTGCAGGCACTGCGTCCAGGTGCCTTCACTAAACCTATCCAGGTTGAATACATTAATGGCGTAGCGAATAGCTAATAGTCATCAGTGTTAGACAGGGAGCTTTTGGTATCTGGAGTGTTGAACTTATCATGATCCAAAAGCTCTTTTTGTTTAGATTGCAGAGATAGCGTTATGTTTTCAAATCTAAGTAAGAGCGTTCGCCAATACATGTTGGTGACTTTTAACTACTGGAACTTCACCATTACTGATGGTGCACTTCGCATGTTGGTGGTTCTGTATTTTTACGACCTTGGCTACAGTTCGTTAGAAATCGCCTCACTGTTCCTTTTCTATGAATTCTTTGGTGTGGTGACTAACCTAATCGGTGGCTGGTTAGGGGCGCGTCTTGGCCTCAATAAGACCATGAACATTGGGTTAGGCATGCAAGTCGTCGCCTTGGGTATGCTCGCGGTGCCAACGGCAATGCTGACCATTCCTTGGGTCATGGCGGCGCAAGCCTTGTCTGGTATCGCTAAAGACCTCAATAAGATGAGTGCCAAGAGCTCAATTAAGACTCTGGTTCCTGATGAACAACAAGGCGCGCTTTATAAGTGGATTGCGATTCTGACCGGATCTAAGAATGCGCTTAAAGGGGCAGGCTTCTTTATTGGTGGTTTACTGCTTTCAACGATTGGCTTCCAATACGCCGTGCTCGCGATGGCAGCCGTGTTGGCATTGGTCTTCGTTGGCAGTGTGTTGAGCTTAGAAGCGGACATGGGCAAAGCGAAAACCAAGCCTAAGTTCAAACAGATCTTCTCTAAGTCTGAATCCATCAACATCCTATCCGCAGCACGTATGTTCCTGTTTGGCGCTCGTGATGTGTGGTTTGTGATTGCTTTGCCGATTTACCTAGGCAGTGTGTTTGGTTGGGATCACTCATGGGTTGGCGGTTTCTTAGCTGCTTGGACTATCGCTTATGGCTTTGTACAGGGCATAGCGCCGAAGATTACTGGTAAAGCTCAAGGTAAGGTGCCAGATGGCCATGCCGCGCTGTTATGGGCTGGTGCGCTGGCTATAGTGACCGCTGCTATCGCTTATGCGGTACAGATTGGCTGGCAACCCGAGTTAGTTATTATCGGTGGCTTGATGGTGTTTGGTGTCATCTTTGCGGTGAACTCATCACTTCACTCATATTTGATTGTGAGTTATGCGAAAGGCGATGGCGTTTCTCTTGATGTCGGTTTCTACTACATGGCAAACGCGATGGGCCGTTTGATTGGCACGATATTGTCGGGCTTGGTATTCCAAATGGCAGGTTTGTCTGCGTGTCTGTGGGTTTCCTTCGCATTCTTGGCGATAACGACGGTGATCTCTCTGCGTTTACCGAAAGTGCCGCAAATTTCAGCGGCATAAGCTTCAGCCACATGAGCCTCATTTGTGAGAGCTCAAGTCGCAGAAGCTAGAGTCGTATGAGCTAAATTCGCGATAAGTATCTCCTTTAACACTAAGCTGACTTGGTATTTATTCCGGTCAGCTTTTTTATTGCTATAGTAGAATGATTGAATATTAATCAGGCATTTACATGAAGCAGCGAATTCTCTTTTTTGATTTAGCACGATGTGTCGCGGCCGTAGCGGTTATCGCGATTCATGTTTTGGCGCCTTATCGCAATGAGTTGGGCACTATTCCTTTCGGTGAATGGCTTACTGCCATTACGGTAAACGGTTTCAGCCGCTGGGCAGTACCTGTGTTCATTTTGATTACTGGCGCACTGATGCTCAGTGATCAGCGCCCGTTTGACGCCAAATACTACCTCAAGCGTCGTTTGGGCAAGGTACTGATACCTTTCATTGTCTGGTCGCTTTTCTATACCTATCTGTCGGGCTGGTCAGCAATGGGCTTTGATGCCGACGTCAGTTGGGACGTGTTGCTTAATAGCTACCATCATTACACCTATTACCACCTTGGTTTCTTCTATTACTTCATCCCACTCTATTTTGTGATTCCGTTCTTGCAGATCATGGTTAGAAAGTACGGTGATAGATCGGTCTATGCCTTTACGGCGGTATGGTTGTTCACAACATTGCTGTTCTTACTGAAAATCGATGGCCCTTGGAGTCACGAATTGTGGTTGTACACCGGTTACTTACCATTGGGTTACTTGCTGTATAAGATTGTGCCACTTAACAAGATGACCGTTGGCGTGAGTGTGTTACTGGGTGGGCTAGCGTTACTAACCACGGTTTACATGGTGGTTGATGCAAGCTTGGTAGCAGAAGAGTACACGGTAGGGCGCTGGCTATCTTACAAAACGTTGAATACCGTATTAGCCGCGAGCATGGTGTTCATGGTATGCCGTTACTATGGTGAAGGCCTGTCTGAGAAGAGTAACCAAGTGGTTGGCTTTATCAGTAAGCACAGCTTAGGTATTTACCTGCTGCACCCGATTTTCTTGTGGCCGATGAAAGAGTTTGGTTGGTACCAAGGACATCCGGCATGGGTTATTCCATTATGGATTGTGATCAGCGGAGCTGGCGCATTATGGATGAGCTGGTTGGTGTCTAAGTCAGAGAAAACGCGTTGGTTATTGCCTTAGCGGTGATTGCTAAGGCTTTCTGATGGATTGCTTAGGGACGACAGTTGAAGCGGCTGACGTTTAGCGCTTCAACGCAAAGTGTAAGAACTTATCGCCTTGGTAGGTTAAGGTTCCTTTGTCGCCAGGGTTAAGGGCGTGGAAATAGTGGATGCCGACTTGGAATTCTCGCTTCGGACCAACCACACCACGTTGAACGTAAATCCAGTACTCTTGATCTTCTTGGCCCGGTTCTGCGTCAGGAAGGTCGATCGATTGTTTGTCTAACACCGTGACATTCACTTTCTTCTCTGGCGCATTTTCACCTTGCGAGTGTTTTCGATAGAAACCAATAAATACCCAAGCCGCTAGAGCAGCGAGAGCAAAGACGGCAAAAAAGAGTGAATTAGGCATATAACCTCCATGTAGTCGTGATGGTTATTCTAGTCTTTCAGGCAATAGGGATATGTGTTTAAAGCCGTTATTCGTGAACTGTTGTAAGCCAAGCTGATTATTTTTCGGCAGACATCACATTTAATGGTCAGTTTGGGATAAAGCATTGTTATTTATTGTCTCTTTCTCTCGTAAATAACAGTGATTTTGTATAAGAATAGGGAAATGCTCGACTAGAATTATAGTGTGGAGTGGGAGGGCTAAGATGACCGATATTGAAAAAGTGGTGACAAGAACTCGCAATATAGAGAAATTATTGAGGCTTCAATATCATGCCGAAGGCGAAGGATTGCATGAGCTTGTAACAAGCTGTGAAGAAAGGCTACCGCACGATATGGTGAGCAAGCTGCGCTATATCGCAACGTGTCGTAATAAGGTAGTCAATGAACATGAGGCTAAGTTGGAAGACCAACATAAGTTCATCATGATGTGTAACGACTGTGAGAAGGAGCTGACTCCACGTAGTGGTCGTTTTATCTGGCGAGTTGCGATCTTACTGATGATGGCAATGACTTTAGCTGCCGCAGGTTTCTATTATGCGAACTGGGATGTGCTAACACTGCATCTGTTTTCGAAGTGAAAAAATTGAACAAAAAAAGGGACGCTCATGGCGTCCCTTTTTTTATCTGTAACTTGCTTAGTACATCATCGGTAGTGTCATTAGACCTACAACTACCGCGATCATTACAAGTCCTTGTCTTTGCGAAGATGAAATCATAACACTACTCCTAAATTTGGTTGTCTCTCGCTATGTTTTAAAGAATAGCACTACTTATGGCCTTAGATCAAGAATTACTTTCGAAAGCTTTAAAAGTAGTAGAAAACTATGAGTTTTTGG
Organism: Vibrio sp. 10N.222.52.B7; assembly: GCF_041474275.1. NCBI lineage: Bacteria > Pseudomonadati > Pseudomonadota > Gammaproteobacteria > Vibrionales > Vibrionaceae > Vibrio > Vibrio sp. 10N.222.52.B7. The sequence continues at coordinate 30,386 of NZ_JBFRTU010000029.1, forward strand.
CTTGTTTGGCAGTGTTTAACTGTGTTTTATGGTGTGTTCTTAATTTGTTCGTTGTGATTTATGTTTGTTCTAATTTGATTTAACTTGTTGTTTTGTAATGGTTGTTTTGTGTAATTTATATTGTTAAAGGTTGTTAAACTGTATTAATAGAGGTTGGTGGTGGCTAGGTTGGTTTTGGTTGGTTTTTTAAGTTTTCGGCTTGGTTTTTGTGGCGATTTTTACCGGAGGCTTGAAATAACCTGACAAAACTGGGCGTTAAAAAAGAAAACTGGCTACTTTACAAGTCTAGGCTTGGTTGGCGTTTTTATTTTCCTATTAATTTTGAGTTTGTTTATTTAAGTTATTGTTATTATTTACTTTAAATGTGGTTATTTTAATTTTTTAAGTGTGGTATTTTACGGAATTAGGCCGGTTTTGGTGGGGTCGACAGGTTAGAATTGGCCAAAATTCAAGTATGGCGACTCTAATGCCAGTTTGAATGGGTTTTATGATGATTCGTTCTAGTTTTAAACGAATGGCCATTGTCATGGTGGTAATTGTTACGACTTCAATCTAAAGAGACTCTTTTTAGTGGAAGCGTAATCAAGATCCAATTTTGAGGGGCTGAGGCTTTACATCAACACTCGTGTGCCTAGACTGGCGACGATTTAAAGCAATAGGGCAAGTGGTATGTGGAGTTGGTTAGCGGTTTCCTTATCTGGTATCGGAGCAATAGCAGGAACGAAACATGGACATATCGGTCAGGCCTTATCGTATAAGGTATTTACCTTTGTATTATTAGCGACAATTGCTTTAACTCAGTCGGTTGTGGCTGACTTTACCTATTGGATAGTTGCGGGGTTGGCTATCTCTGCGATCGCAGATGTGCTTCATACTCTCACTCAAAAACGCCCTCTGCATTTTGTCTGCTTCTTATTGGCTCAACTCTGTTACAGCAAAGCTTTTTGGTTACAGCTATCAGGTGAAATGGTTTGGTGGTTGTTCGCGCTGTTATTGGCAGCTTGCGTTGTTGCTTTCTTTTTACTGCTGCCACGCTTAGACAAACTCGTTTTTCCCGTGGTCATCATGGGCATTGTGCTTATTCAGTTAGCATGGGCTTCTGGTGAGGTTTGGCTGCTGGATCCTCAGTTATCACACGCGGTCGGTTTTGCTGGCTGTAGCGTGCTGCTCCTTTCGGCCTTAGCTTATGCGCTAAACAGTTACCGCAGCCCAATCAAGGGCGCTTACTTTTGGGTAACGGGCAGTTACTTTCTCGCACACGCATTCATCGTCGCATCGATTACTATTTAGGGTAGAGCTCTCTCAAGCCTGAGCTACATCAAAACGGCGTTGCTAAAACTCGGTACTCTACGTGTAATTCATTAAACATGAGATTGAGTTATGACGACTGAAATTCACGCACACAACGTTTTAAACCTGCTTAGTGAAAAGCCACTGACTCGCGAAGAGCTAACATTAGCGCTTGCTCAAACCTATGGCGAAGAAGCTCGCTTCCATACTTGTAAGCTCAATGGTCTGGATTTAGATAGCCTGTTGAAGTTTTTCTTGAAGATGGAAAAGGTTGTCGTTGTCGATGATAAGCTTTGCACTAACCGCGAACGTGTGTGTAATCACTAATTCTTAGTGGCTTGTTTTATTCGTGAATAAAGAGTGGGTGCATGTTTCGGCTCCACTCTTTTCATTACCTTTCAATCTGCTTTCGCTAATTTGCCTTCTTATAACATCCCCTTTTAAAAGCATCAGTTAACCCGCTTATCACTGCGTTCGAAAATCAATGTTGAGGCTGCTATACTCCGCGCACTTACGCTTTTCGAGACAAACTTATGGAAATCTTATCTGCAGCAACCATGCTGTTTCTTATCATGGACCCGCTTGGCAACTTGCCAATCGTGCTCTCTATCCTTAAGCATATTGACCCGAAGCGTCGCCGTATTGTTCTGATTCGTGAGCTGATGTTCGCACTGGTTATCTTGCTGCTGTTCTTATTTGCGGGTCAAAGCATCATGAACTTCCTGCACGTGCAGCCTGAAACCTTGAGTATCTCTGGCGGTATTATTCTGTTTATTATCGCGATTAAGATGATTTTCCCAAGTGCGGGTAGTATTACTGGCCTCGCGGCGGGTGAAGAACCGTTTATTGTGCCGATGGCGATCCCAATGATTGCTGGCCCTTCAGTGATTGCGGCATTGATTCTGTTGTCGACACAGCACCCTGACAATATGTTAGAGCTTTCAGCGGCTGTGATGCTGGCTTGGGGCGCTACCTTCTTCATTCTGATGTTTAATGGCTTCTTCCTGCGAGTGCTGGGAGAGAGAGGGCTTAAAGCCATCGAACGCTTGATGGGCTTGTTGTTGGTTATGCTGTCGACGCAAATGTTCCTCGATGGTGTGAAAGGCTACATGGGCTAACATCAATATCATTGCTGAATAAAAAAACGCCGCTCAAATGAGCGGCGTTTTTGTCTCTAC
>NZ_JBFRTU010000030.1:0-85697 GCF_041474275.1 Vibrio sp. 10N.222.52.B7
CCAGAGCCAGAGCCAGAGCGCCAATTTTCGAGTCACCACTCAAGCTACGCAGAAATACGCGCGGCTGAGTTTGAGGTTCCTAACCTTGAAGATGTTCAGAAACTACTCAGCCGTTTAGAGGCGACCAATGTTGTTGATGAACTGAACCTTGATGAGTTGATGGATCAGAACACCCAGAAAATCGCCCAGCAAGCTGACATGCAAATGTTTGATGCTGCGGTTGAGTCTGTTCAAGTGTTTGAAGAGCCAGAGATTCAAGATTGGAATCTTCCAGAACCCGATTTATCAATTGCTGCAGAGTCATCTGTTGAATCGCAGCAAATTGAAGAGTTACAAGCTGAATCGCTGGAGACGGAACAAGTAGAAGTTAAGGCTGTTGAGCCTGAACTTGACGTTCCTGATCCCGAGACAGTTATTGAACCCGAAACTCAAGCCGGAGGTGCTGACCAGTTTACCTCTTGGGAAAGTACGATTCGCAAAGAAGACTTTCAAGTCTTGTATTTTGATGTAAACGGCGTGACCTTTGCGGTGCCACTTGATGAGCTTGGCGGCATCCATCGCCTTGAAGAGTTAAGTCATATCATTGGTAAGCCAGCTTGGTATTTGGGTTTACAAACCAACCGTGATAGTCAGCTAGATGTGGTCGACACCGCAAAATGGGTGATGTCTGAGAAACTATCAGGTGACGAATACAAAGAAAACTATCAATATATAGTGATGCTTGGAGAGAGCTTGTGGGGTCTGGCGGGCACAGAGCTCAAAGGCACCGAGCTACTTAATACAGACAAAGTACGTTGGCGAGAAATGGCAGGGAAACGCCCATGGCTCGCTGGTATGGTAAAAGAAAAAATGTGTGCTTTGATTCATGTTGAAGCATTAATCGCCATGCTAAACGCAGGGCTAGATGTAAAAGCATTAAGCTAGTAATAAGCATTGGGCTAACAATAAGCATCAAGTTAATAATAGTGGTCGGTAACGACGGCAAGAGGATTATCTATGTCTCATATGAGTGAAGTTGAAGTAAGAAAAGAGCAAACGAATGATGAAGTACTTCAATGGGTGACTTTCCAGCTAGAAGAAGAAACTTACGGCATCAACGTAATGCAAGTACGTGAAGTACTACGTTACAGCGAAATTGCTCCAGTACCGGGTGCTCCAGATTACGTTCTAGGTATTATTAACCTACGTGGTAACGTTGTTACTGTTATCGACACTCGTTCTCGCTTTGGTTTGATGCAAGGTGAAATCACAGACAACACTCGTATCATCGTTATTGAATCTGAGCGTCAAGTAATTGGCATTCTAGTAGATAGCGTTGCTGAAGTGGTTTACCTGCGTTCTTCTGAAATCGACACAACGCCAAGTGTTGGTACTGATGAAAGTGCTAAGTTCATCCAAGGTGTAAGTAACCGAGATGGCAAGCTACTTATCTTAGTAGATCTAAACAAACTACTAAGCGAAGACGAATGGGATGAGATGGCTCACCTGTAATGTTTGAAGCGCTTCCTTTAAGCCCTGTCGCTCTGATATCAGGCGTTGGGGTTTTTACGTTATTTATCCTGATTTTGATTAGCAAAGTAAAACGTGCGATTCAAAAGCAGCTCGATCAGTCACGCCTGCAAGTTCGTAACTTGGACAAAGAGCTTCAAAAATCGAGTAAGCAATTACTTGAGGTTCGCTCTGTTGTGGTTGGCCTTGGCCAGAAAGTGACTGAACAACAAGATCTTATCAAACATTTGAATGAACGTATTGTTGAGCTGGAACATGCGGATACCGATGGACGTTTGTACACACGTGCAACGAAAATGGTTCAGCTTGGCGCTGGGATTAACGAGTTAATTGAAGAATGTGAATTACCCAAAGCAGAAGCTGAGCTGATGATGTCTCTGCAGAACAAGCTTGCTGGTAAAGAGAAAATTCCTTCATTACGAAGCGACCCTTCATCGTACGATCAGCAACCCGATGCCTCTCGCGATCGCAGAGACCCGCCTCGACGTCGTTAAATTGAGCGCTTAATTCGTATTGAGCAATTGATGTTTATTACGTATTCCTCTTAAAAGAAGCTTCGGCTTCTTTTTTTATGTCTGTCCGATCTATATAGAACGATGTTTATAAGTGCTTGTATCTACGACAATATCTTGTTTGTTGATGAAAATGTGTAAATTGTGATGAGGTGGTAACAGTTTCTTACCGACTTTGTTCTATCGAAAACGCCTAGTCCTGTTTTGTCACCATGTTGGTGTGCTACTATAGTGCTCTCATTACTCGACTAAATTTACCTATGCTAGAAGTCTCAAATTTAACTGCTATTCGTGACGACAGGATTCTGTTTGAATCGTTGTCTTTTCAATTGAAACCAGGTGAGCTGGTTCAAGTTGAAGGTCGTAACGGTACCGGGAAAACGACACTCCTTAGGATTATTACTGGCTTAGGCGATCGCGATGACGGCACTATCTCTTGGGACGGTGAGTCTATTGAATCGAGTCGAGATGTTTATCATCAAAATTTACTTTTTCTTGGTCACCAAACAGGCGTAAAGCGCGAGCTTAGTGCTTATGAGAATCTGAGCTTTTATCAGTCGATTCACAGTGGCGGTACCAGCAAAGAAGAGCTTTATCACGCGCTGGCTCAAGTCGGGCTTGCGGGCAGAGAAGACGTACCTGCGGGGCAACTTTCAGCAGGCCAACAACGCCGAGTTGCGTTGGCTCGCCTTTGGTTGAGCAAGCAAATGTTGTGGATTCTTGATGAGCCGCTGACTGCCATTGATAAGCAGGGCGTGAAAGTTCTCGAATCTCTTTTTTCTCAGCATGCAGACAACGGTGGCATTGTGTTGTTAACCACACACCAAGATATGTTTGCTGATAGCCCGAAACTAAGAAAAATAAAGTTGGGTGAGTAATATGATCTCTTCAATGACCACGATTATCCGACGCGAACTGCTTATCGCGTTTCGACGTCAAGCGGATATCTTTAACCCTTTGTGGTTCTTCATCATTGTTATCACGCTTTTCCCTTTGAGTATTGGCCCAGAGCCAAACCTACTTGCGCGTATTGCTGCGGGTATTGTTTGGGTGGCCGCTTTGCTCTCTGCATTGCTCTCTTTAGAGCGTCTTTTCCGTGATGATTTTCAAGATGGCGCCCTTGAACAGATGATGCTGATGCCAATCCCGTTGCAGTTGGTAGTATTGTCCAAAGTCATAGCACACTGGTTGTTGACCGGGTTACCATTGATTTTAATCAGCCCATTATTGGCTGTTTTGTTGTCTTTAGATTTTGATACATGGCTCTCAGTTGTGTTGACCTTGCTGGTAGGAACACCCGCATTGAGTTTTATTGGTGCGATTGGTGTTGCGTTAACCGTTGGGTTACAGAAGGGCGGAGTCCTGTTAAGCCTGTTAATCTTGCCGCTTTACATCCCCATTTTAATCTTCGCGACGTCAGCAATTGACGCTGCGGCTTTGGGCGTTGCATACAACGGTCAATTGGCGGTGCTTGGGGCAATGTTAATGGGTGCGATGACTATGACGCCTTTTGCGATCAGTGCCGCACTTAGAGTAAGTGTGAACTGATTGGGGTTCCGTTATCGTATAGCCAATGTGAACCAAATGTGTCGATTGGACTCATAGAGTCAATAAAACTGAAAGCAAGACAAATAAAATTATTATAATTATAGCTTTAATAGCTGTAAGCAATATGAAGTAAGAGTGAGATTACAACATGTGGAAATGGCTCCATCCCTATGCCAAAGCAGAAACCTCTTATCAGCTTGCTGGTAAACTTTTGCCATGGTTTTCGATCCTAGCGCTATTGTGTCTATCCGTCGGTACCGTGTGGGGGCTTGCATTTGCGCCTTCTGATTACCAACAAGGCGATAGCTTCCGTATCATCTACATCCATGTTCCGTCTGCAATCTGGTCGATGGGCGTTTACATGTCGATGGCGATTGCTGCCTTTATCGGTTTGGTATGGCAGGTAAGGCTATCAGACATGGCCGCACTGGCGATGGCACCGATTGGCGCTGTGTTTACCTTCATTGCGTTACTAACTGGCGCAGTTTGGGGTAAACCAATGTGGGGTGCTTGGTGGGTTTGGGATGCGCGTTTAACCTCAGAGCTGATTCTTCTATTCCTATACTTGGGTGTGATCGCACTACACCACGCTTTTGACGACCAAAAAACAGCAGCGAAAGCGGCGGGTATCTTGGCTATCGTAGGCGTGATTAACCTCCCTATCATTCACTTCTCTGTAGAGTGGTGGAATACACTTCATCAAGGCGCGACCATTACTAAGTTCGCAAAACCTTCGATCTCAAGTGACATGTTATGGCCGCTTCTTCTTAACATCTTCGGCTTCGCCTTTTTCTTTGGTGCTGTGACTATGGTTCGTTTCCGTAACGAAATCATCAGTAAAGAAAGTCACCGTCCATGGGTTCGCAAGCTTGCGGCTGAAAAAGCGTAGTAGGGTAGGTAATTATGTATTTTGAATCTTTGAGTGATTTCTTTGCCATGGGAGGTTATGCCTCGTATGTCTGGAGTGCATTTGGAATCACATTCCTCGCGATGATCATTTTACTGGTCGTAAGCGTTCGTCGTGGTAAGCAATTACTAAATGAAGTACAAGCTAAGATTGATCGTCAAGCTCGTATCGATGCAGCAAAAAATATGGAGAACACTCTATGAACCCAAGACGTAAAAAGAGGCTGGGCATTGTCTTAGCGATCTTTTTTGGTATCAGTGCGACTGTTGGATTGATGGTTTACGCACTTAACCAGAACATGGATCTGTTCTACACACCAACTGAGCTGGTCAACGGCAAAGATGGTAAAAAACCTGAAGTTGGTCAACGCCTACGTATTGGTGGCATGGTCGTAGTCGGCTCTGTAAGCCGTGACAATGAATCACTACGTGTAAGCTTTGATTTGCAAGATGTAGGCCCTAAAGTAACGATTCTATACGATGGCATCCTTCCTGATCTTTTCCGTGAAGGCCAAGGTATTGTTGCTCAGGGTGTCCTTAAAAATGCAACGACAATCGAAGCGTTTGAGGTGTTGGCAAAGCACGATGAAGAGTACATGCCTTCTGAAGTTGCGGAAGCAATGAAGAAAACCCATGAGCCTTTGCAATACACGACTGAACAAAAAGAAGGAAATGCTCAATGATAGCCGAGATCGGCCATTTTGCGATGATCCTGTCCTTGGGACTTGCATTGCTGCTAAGCGTGCTCCCATTGTATGGAGCCGCTCGAAATAACACATTATTGATGAACAGCGCACGACCGTTGTCGTGGGGTATGTTCGGATTCTTAGCGATTTCGTTCTTTATCTTGTGTTACGCGTTTTACACAAATGATTTTACGATTCAATACGTAGCAAGTAACTCAAACAGCCAACTACCTTGGTACTACCGAATTACGGCGGTTTGGGGTGCGCACGAAGGTTCATTACTGCTTTGGGTTCTCATCCAAGCGGGTTGGACTGTAGCAGTAGCGACATTCAGTCGTGGTATGCCTCAAGAGTCTGTGGCTCGCGTTTTGGCTATCATGGGTCTGATTACTGTCGGCTTCTTGCTGTTCATTATCGTGACGTCTAACCCGTTCTTACGTACATTGCCTTTCTTCCCTGTTGATGGCCGTGACCTGAACCCACTACTGCAAGATCCGGGTTTGATTATTCACCCGCCAATGCTTTACATGGGTTATGTAGGTTTCTCTGTTGCGTTCTCTTTCGCCATCGCTTCTCTAATGAGTGGTCGTCTTGATACGGCATGGGCTCGTTGGTCGCGTCCTTGGACAATCGCAGCTTGGTTATTCCTAACGGTAGGTATCGCACTAGGTTCATGGTGGGCTTACTACGAACTTGGCTGGGGTGGCTGGTGGTTCTGGGATCCAGTAGAAAACGCTTCATTCATGCCTTGGTTGGCTGGTACTGCTCTAATGCACTCACTAGCGGTAACAGAAAAGCGTGGCACATTTAAAGCTTGGACAGTATTGCTGGCTATCTCTGCATTCTCGCTAAGCTTACTAGGTACATTCTTAGTTCGTTCGGGCATATTGGTATCGGTTCACGCATTCGCGTCGGATCCTGCTCGTGGTATGTTTATTCTAGGTTTCCTAGTCTTTGTTATCGGTGGCTCACTGCTGTTGTTCGCTATTAAAGGCGCATCGGTTCGTGTTCGCGGTAACTTCGATTTGGTTTCTCGTGAAAACGCACTGCTTGGTAACAACATCTTATTGATTGCAGCGCTTGTCGTTGTGTTAGTCGGTACGCTACTGCCATTAGTTCACAAACAGTTAGGCTTGGGCTCGGTATCTATCGGTGCACCATTCTTTGACATGTTGTTCTTCTGGTTAATGATCCCGTTCTCGTTCCTGCTTGGTATCGGTCCTCTGATCCGCTGGAAACGTGACAACCTATCTAAGCTTGTTAAACCAATGCTGATTTCAGGTGCATTCTCACTTGGCTTGAGTGCGCTAATGGTTGCTCTACTGGCTGACCGCTTCAGTGGTACTGCGTTTGCTGGTTGGGTAATGGCGTTCTGGATCATCTTCATGCACGGTTTTGAGCTGTATGAGCGTGCGACTCACCGTCACACATTCCTGAAAGGTCTAACTAAGCTACCTCGTAGCCACTGGGCAATGATGTGTGGTCACATTGGTTTAGCCGTGACAGTGATTGGTATCGCGATGGTGCAGAACTACAGCATCGAACGTGATGTGCGTCTGGCGCCAGGTGAAAGCTACCAGCTTGAAGAATACAGCTTCCTGTTTACAGGGGTTCGTGACAAAGATGGTCCTAACTACGATGGTTACATTGCTGACTTTGAAATTACTAAAGAAGGCAAATACATCAACACGCTTCACGCTGAAAAACGTTTCTACACCACAGCTAAGTCTATGATGACAGAAGCGGCGATTGACCGTGGCGTAACACGCGACCTATACATCGCAATGGGTGAGCGTTTGGACGACAACAAGTCTTGGGCCGTACGTATCTACTACAAACCGTTTGTACGTTGGATCTGGGCAGGTTCTTTGATCATGTCGATTGGTGGTGCTATTGCAATCAGTGACCGTCGTTACCGTTTCCGTAAGCCAACAAAAAAGTCGGCTGAAGAGCAGGAGGCTTAATTCGAATGAACAAGAAGATTTTATTCATTCCATTGATTGCGTTCATGGTTCTAGCTGGAATCTTTGCAACGCAATTAATGCGCAACCAGTCGGGCGATGACCCGACTAAGCTTGAATCTGTATTGATTGGTAAGCCTGTTCCTGAGTTCGGTCTAGAAGACTTAGAGCAACCAGGTAAGTTTCATGATCAAGCGATCTTTAAAGGTGAGCCACTACTTCTAAACGTGTGGGCGACTTGGTGTCCTACTTGTTATGCAGAGCACTCTTACCTGAACAAGCTCGCGGATCAAGGCGTTAAGATCATTGGTCTTAACTACAAAGATGATCGCAACAAAGCGGTTGGTTGGTTAAAAGAGCTGGGTAACCCGTACCTAATCAGCCTGTTTGATGGTAACGGCATGCTAGGTCTTGACCTTGGTGTGTATGGCGCGCCTGAAACCTTCCTAATCGATGCTAACGGCGTAGTTCGCTACCGCCATGTTGGTGACGTGAACCCAACCAACTGGGCATCGACGCTTGAGCCGATGTATCAAGAGTTGTTGGAGGAATCGAAATGATTAGAAAGGCACTGATTACTCTATTCGCTACGTTCGCAATCTCAGCGACTGTTTCTGCTGCGCCTATCGAGTTTCATGAATTCGAAACCGTGGATCAAGAACAGCAGTTCAAAGAGCTGAGCAATACGCTGCGTTGTCCTAAATGTCAGAACAACACGATTGGTGATTCGAACGCTGAACTAGCGGTCGACTTACGCCAAAAAGTGTACGAGATGACAAAAGATGGCAAGTCGAAGCAAGATATCATTGATTACATGATTGCTCGCTACGGTAACTTTGTGACTTACAATCCACCACTGACACTAGCTACATCGGTCCTTTGGATTGGTCCGTTTGCGGTTGTTGTGTTTGGATTTGGTTTGATTATTTTACGAAGCAGAAAGTCAAAATCAAAAGCAGCAGTAGAGTCAGATAAAGACTGGGATGCAGACAAAGAAGCTCGCTTAAAAGCGTTACTCGATGAAGAGAACGACGGAGATAAGAAGTAATGACTCTATTTTGGATTTCTACCATTATCCTTTCGCTAGCGGCAATTTTCTTAATTGTTCTGCCTTTTATTAATAAGAAGGCAAACAATGACGAGATGCTTCGCGACGAGTTGAACAAAGCATTCTATAAAGACCGTCTTGTCGAGTTAGAAGTAGAAGCAGAGGAAGGTCTTGTTGATAACCAACAAGAACTGATCGCTGATTTGAAACAGTCTCTGCTTGATGATGTTCCTGCCCAAGAAGAGATGAAGAAGACTCAAATCTCTACGCTTGGTGTGGTTGTACCGTCGATCATTCTTGTCGTCGTTGTGACTTATGGTATGTACTTTAAGTTCGGTGCATTGGACAAAGTTCAACACTGGCAAGAAGTGAGCTCTAACCTTCCTGAGTTGTCTAAAAAGCTAATGTCATCGGAAGGTGGTGCACTAACGGATGATGAGCTGGAAGATTTGACTCTAGCGCTTCGTACTCGTCTGCATTACCAGCCAAAAGATTCAACAGGTTGGTTGCTACTCGGTCGTATTGCACTGGCTAACCGTGATGCTGAAACAGCAAAAGATTCTATGGAACGAGCTTACAAGCTTGAACCTAAGAATGAAGATGTTCAGTTAGGTTTCGCACAAGCACTGATGCTTTCACCTGATGAAGCGGATCAAAACCAAGCTCGTTTGATTTTGAGCCGTTTGATTCAAAACGATTACGTAGACCTTCGTGTGTTCTCACTGCTAGCGTTCGATGCATTTGAGCGTCAAGACTATCCAGGTGCTGTGAAGTACTGGAGCATCATGCAACAGATGATTGGTCCACAAGACAGTCGCTATGAAATGCTTTCGCGCAGCATTGAAAGTGCTCAGAAGAAAATGGGTGACACTATGGGTGTCGACCAAGGTAAGACTGTTGCTGTAACGCTCGATCTATCTGCAGACGTGAATGCTGACCCTAACTCAGTGTTAATTGTGTCAGTACACAGAGCGGATGGTTCTCCAATGCCTATCGCAGCCGCTCGTTACCCACTAGGGACTTTCCCTCGTACTGTTGTGCTAGATGACGGCAACAGCATGCTGGAAGGACAAGAGCTGTCTAGCCTTGAAACTCTGATGGTTAGAGCTAGGCTTGATACAGACGGCAACGTTTCAACTCGCGAAGGTGATTGGTACGGTGAAAGTGAAGTGGTTGAATTGGGCGCTCCAGTCACCATTGATATCAATAAGCAATATTAATCATCACTTTGCATAGGTGTTAGCTATTCCGATTTGCAGATAAACGGTATAGACTTAGCCAAACAATTGAGGCCAGCGATTGCTGGCCTTTTTTATTATTTGAATTCCTTATGGAAAAGGTGATATGTCTGTCAGTGTTTTAAGACTCTCGAGTTTACTTTTTATCGCAAGCTTAACGGTTGGGTGTTCAAGTGCGCCGGACGAAAGTGTTGACGATGATAACCTCGAAACCTCTGAATACGTCGAAGAGTCCCACCCGAATGATCCTTTTGAAGGCTTCAACCGAGCAATGTGGGATATCAACTACGAATATCTAGATCCTTATTTAGTTCGTCCTGTTTCCCTTGCTTATGTTGACTACACCCCTGTGCCAGTGCGTTCTGGTATCTCCAATTTTCTAGCCAACTTAGACGAACCATCAAGCATGGTTAACAACCTTATTATGGGCAATGGTGAAAAAGCACTCGACCATTTCAATCGTTTTTGGATTAACTCAACGATTGGTTTGTTAGGCTTAATCGATATTGCTAGTGAAGCTGGGATTACCAAGTACGATGATAAGTCGTTCTCTGATGCGATTGGTCATTACGGAGTAGGGAATGGTCCGTACTTCATGGTGCCGGGTTATGGTCCACTAACAACGCGTGAAGTAACTGAAACCGTTGATGGCTTGTATGTCCCTCTGTCGTTCTTGAATTTCTGGGCTAGCTTAGGCAAGTGGGCATTTGAAGGCATGGAAACACGTGCTCAGTTAGTATCACAAGAAGCGCTGTTGGATAACTCTCCTGATCCATATGCATTAACGCGTGATGTTTACATTCAACGTCGTGACTTCAAAGCCGAGATAGAACCTGAAGAGGTCGACCTTGAAGAAGAAGACTTCATCGATGGTTATCTAGAAGATTACTAGAAACATGATTTAGAGAACCGATAAAAGAAAGGCTCGATGTTGATAACAACATCGAGCCTTTTTAATGTTTGTTTACTTTAGATTAAGTCAAACAGATTAGAAACGGTAGTTAGCTTGGATACCCACTAGCCAAATACTACCAGTTACTTCACCTTCGAAGTCACCACCAAATGGCGCAGAACTTGCGTCATCTTCAACCATTTTTGCGTCTTTCGCTAGGATGTAAGTGAAACCAGCGTCTAGTGTTAGTTGCTCAGACCATTGGTAGCCAGCACCAATACTTAACCAAGTGCGGTCTGTTTCCGGAATCGTTGCTGTACGGTGCTCTTCGCTTACCGCTGAAGTATCGTACGCAATACCAGAGCGCAGAGCTAACTTAGGTGTCATTTGGTAAGTTGTACCGATCGCAAATCGGTAGTTGTCTTCCCAGTTCTCTTGCTTGATATCTTGAGTTCGAGCAGGACCGAATTCAGGGATGTCAGCTACCAGTTCTTCAAAGCTACTCCAATTAGTCCAGTTAACGCTCGCATGTACAGCGACTTTATCTGATAGTTGATGGAAGCTTGCAAGCTCGGCGGTTGCTGGCAATGCAAGTTGCATTGAGCCGTTATATTTTGACTTCACAGGAGTACCTAAAGCGCCAGCAACAGCATCAAAAGCGACACCATTTGCGTGGCCCTCAAGCGTTAGGTCTACTTCTGACTTGTAGGTAAAACCAAGGCGGTTGTTTTCATTGATCTGCCAAGCGGTACCAACTTGCCAGCCCCACGCTGTGTCATCACCTTCCATGTATTTTAAAGCTGTACCTTGAGGCATAGGAACTAGAGAGTTAACTGTAGATACCGCTCCAAAGCTACCTTCAGCCATGATGTAACGAATACCACCACCAATAGATACGCTTTCAAGTACTTGGTAAGCCGCGTTTAGGTTTAGCTCCATCGTAGTAACACTTGCTTCGTTACCGTGGTTTGCGCCACCAAAGTCTTTACCTAGGTCTGTTTCCATACCGTAGTTAGTGCCAGCAGCAAAGCCTAATGCGAACTTGTCGTTGTACTTATGAGAAACATAAAAGTTTGGAATTACTGCACTGTGCGCAAAATCGCTAGAATTTGACGAAGTCGATTGTCCCATCATGGACGTAGAAGTACCGTCGATATCGATGTTAGGGTCAACATAGATAGCACCAACAGAAACCTGAGTACCTTCTAGGTAAGTCAGCATGGCAGGGTTACGCCATTGTGCGTCTGCGCCGTCAGCCATTGCAGCTTCACCAGCGTATGCGCGGCCAAGGCCTGTTGCTGAGTATTCTGCTAGTTGAAAACCTGCCGCGTGAGTGACGGTAGAAGTCGAAAGTAGTCCAACTGCCACTGCAGCAGATAGAAGAGTCTTATTCATTTTCATTATTATGTTCGCTGAATCATAAGTATTTAGTGGCGTGATTCTACGTTTAGAGTCATTGCTTTAAAAATGAAATTCGAATAAAACAGTGTTTTAGGGATTTAATGAGTAAATGTGTTTAATTATTAGAGAAATAATCTAAATGTTTCTGCTGTGTTGCGAAGTTTGAGCGTACACTTGTAGTCATATATTGACCTTGCAGGCTACAGTTGTAAGCTTAAATTGATGTAGGTCAGTGGTTTAGGTAATAAAAAAGGGTCGCATTATGCGACCCTTTGAGGTTTATAACCTAGCTTTTATTAGAAGCTACGGCTGTACTGTAGACCCATTAGGATTGCATCTGCACGAGTTGTTGCTGAAATTGACGAAACAACAGAAGTTGATTCATTAACTTTAACATCGTCGCCCATTAAGTATGTGAAACCAAAGTCGATGTTCGACTTTTCGTCTAGGTGGTATGTGAAACCAGCTGAGAACCATTGGCGATCTGAATCTGGAACTGAAACTGAAGTGACTTCATCTTGTGCACTTGTGTCATACATGTAGCCGGCACGAAGTGTCCAATCGCGATTCATGTAATATGTACCACCTAGAGAGTAGTGCATACCATTCTGCCATTCGTAATTGTTTAGAACACCTGCTTTGTCTGCTTCTAGCTTGTCAAATGAGCTCCAACCAATCCATTGCACTGAGTAATGAACTGCGAATTTAGTATCTTCAATCTTGTGGAAACCAGAGAACTCAACCATATCAGGTAGAGGCATATGAAGGGTATCATCTTTATATTCAGTGCCTTGGTAGCTGATATCGCCTTCAGCTTCAAGTTTCGGAGAGTAGTGGTAAGCCAAACCAAAACGGTTATTTTCATTTAACTCGAAAACAGTACCAAGGTTAAAGCCCACAGCCCAACCATCCGCTTCAGCATCAAGAACTGTTTGACCTGCTTGTGGCAAGCCTGGGATTGGCGGAGTATTAACTTCCGAGCTCATTGTTCGTTTCAGTTCGCCTTTACCGTAAATAAGGTCAAGGCCTGCACCAAAGCTCCACTGTTTGTTTAGACGGTATGAACCAGCTAAACCAAAGTTAACACTTTTTACATCTGTTAGGCCGCCGTATTCACCACCCACATAGCTATCGCTGAATTCAGTTTTTGTACCGAAGTTAGAATAAGCATTTACACCCCATGCAAATTTATCATTTACTGGAACGATTAGATGAATGTTTGGTGCAATCGAAGTATCGCCAGCATCGTCATAGTCAGCATTGCTAGAATTACCGCCCATGAAGCCTGTGTAAGTAGCATCCTTGACTTCAATCATAGAAGTGATGCTTTCAAAACCAAGAGATAGTTCAGTTTTGTCAAACAGTGCCATTGCCGCAGGGTTACGTGCCATTACTGACGCGTTATCTGCGATTACTGCATCACCAGCGAAAGCACGGCCGATACCGGTAGCTGATTGTGCGTTAAGTTGGAAACCTGCTGCCATCGCTTGCGAAGACGCCAGTGTAATTGTTACTGCTAAAAGAGACTTTTTAAACAGACGCGTGTTGTTGGTAGTCATTCATTTATTCCTTTATATATCCGCCTCTACAGGGCGATTAATTTGAGCAATTGCTCAATGGTGGCTGATCCTATTCGCAAGTATACGATATACAAATCCGACCATTGGGAATTTTGAGTGGAAAATTATGGAAATGACGCCTATCTGGCACGAAAATGGTGTGAAATGCTGTTTTTTAGAGTTTTAACTCTAGAGGTATTGGTGGTGTGAATGGTTTTGTGGTTCATTTATAAATAAAGCCCAGCAATATCAGTAATATAATTGCTGGGCCTTTTGTGACGGGGCTTTAAGAGCGAATTAGCTCATTGGTTTGATCATTTTTGTCAGCTTTTCGGCGATTTTGGAAACATCCTCACCATTTTCACCCACAAGGATTAAGCTGCTGCCATCTACGGGTGTTACCGAGCCGGACATGCCTTTTTCATCAAAATCGATAGGTTTGTCTGTTGGAATACCGGTTAAAAACAGTGTTACTTTGCCTTTTGCGCCTTGGAAGACCATATGTACTGCGTTGGATTTACCAAAGCCACAGTGGTTTAGGTAATAAACATGGTAAGGGAAAGCGTCATCAAACTGAAAAGCAAATGGGTTCATTTTTGCGTTGATCTGCTGCGATGTAACCTGTTCATCGATGTTACTAACAAAGCTCTTCTCATCAACCACATGCTTCATCGCCGTATCAACTAAACTAGCTTGCGCAGGTGAAACGAATGCATTTCCCCAATTCACTTGGCCAACTAATAAACCAGCAACAAACGCCACTGAGGCAGCCATTGCCATTGCTCGTCTCGCAAACGTAGGCCTTACTACTTTGCTTTCTTCGCTTGAGGTCTGATTGAACAGAATACGATCAGCAAGATCGTCTGGCACATCCACATTCATCGCAGAGTGGATCTGTTTATCAAGCGCTAGTACATCGTCTAAGAAGTTACTATTGGCTTCGCTATTCGCGGTCGCATCAACAATATCTTGTGTACGTTGTTTAGGTTCCGACAATACACGACGACGAAATTCCAAATCATCCATTATGTTGCCCCCTCTCTGCCTCTTCTGTATCCAACAGCTCTTTCAACTGATTTCGAGCTCTGAATAAACGTGTCATCACCGTGTTTTTGTTGAGATCGAGAATATCGGCAATCTCATCACCACTAAAACCACCAATCACTTGCAAGAAGAGAGGTTCACGGTAATCAATTTCAAGTTTCATGATCTGGGCTTGCAACCACTGATGCTGATGGTGCGGGTCATCACTGACACTAGCATCGTTACCGTGATCGTCGATATCAACCAGATCAAACTGTTTGCGTTCAAAACGTCGAGCGTTCTCGCGTCTCAAGATGGTAATCAGCCAAGATTTGGCGGCTTTTTCATCTTGAAGGCTATCGAGTGACTTCCATGCACGAAGGCAAGTTTCTTGAACTAAGTCTTCGGCAATGCTTTTGTCTTTGCATAACCAATAGGCGTAGCGAAAGAGGTCACGATGATAGGCGCGCACAAGTGCTTCGTATTTTCTTTGTTTGTCCATATCAGAGTTGACCGGACGCTTGGCTGTTTTCTTTCCAAACATTTTTATTATTGACACACGAGCCTCCATAATTGCTCTGCGTATAGCTGTCCTCTATACGTTGTGCTTCGTTTTTATATTTTTAGAGCTAACGATCGGCAGGAAATCGTAAAATCACATTAAAATTGATCTACTTCAAAATCTAAGGCCTCGAACCCGTTATAGTACACCTTGTCGTCTAGTTAGTCATTCGTGGCTAGCATGTTGAGCAAGACGACACTTCCTTTTGAAGGCTGACTTTACTTTCTCCTAATCAGGAAACTGATTATTTCAATTGGCGCTAAGTTAATTGCTTTATATACATTCCGACCACACAGCTTTGTGTGGTTTTTTTTTGCCTCAAGAAAACCATTCCCTACACAGCGATAACAGTCTTTGCTTACAATAGTTTAGTCTCTTACGACAACCTTTCCCCCAAAAAGGTTCGCCTGAATGCGCAGTTATATTTTCAAACAGTGAGATACTCGTATCACGTTTATTTAAACGCTCGTTTGATTTAATTAACAACTTCTTTACAATGCTTCAGGTCAGACCTCTTAACTTTAAGGAGAAACCATGGGCAAACAGGAAGTCAAAACGCGTTCTGGAGAACGTGTTGCCGTTGTCGCTGGATTACGAACCCCATTTGCTCGTCAGAGCACAGAATTTAGCCAAGTGCCTGCGGTTGACCTAGGCAAAATGGTTGTGAGCGAAATGCTTGCAAGAACGGATGTCGATCCTGCGCTTATCGAACAAGTTGTGTTCGGCCAAGTAGTGCAAATGCCAGAAGCGCCGAACATTGCGCGTGAAATCGTGTTGGGCACAGGCATGAACATCAATACCGATGCCTACAGTGTCACACGAGCATGTGCGACCAGCTTCCAAGCGGCAGTTAACGTGACCGAAAGCATTATGGCTGGCACGATTGATATCGGTATTGCGGGCGGTGCGGACTCTTCTTCTGTATTGCCTATCGGTGTTTCGAAAAAGTTAGCGGCAAATCTATTAGCGCTGAGTAAAACGAAAACTATGGGTCAAAAGCTGAAAATTCTTAAAACACTTTCCGTAAAAGATTTGATGCCAGTACCACCTGCAGTTGCTGAATACTCGACCGGTTTATCCATGGGACAAACGGCTGAGCAAATGGCTAAGACGCATGGTATTACTCGCGAAGCTCAAGATGCACTTGCTCACCGTTCTCACTCTTTGGCTTCTCAGGCATGGAAAGAAGGCAAGATTAAAGACGAAGTGATGACGGCATTCCCGGCACCTTACAAAAAGTATCTAGCGGAAGACAACAACATTCGCCACGACTCAACGGTTGAAGGATACGCCAAGCTACGTCCTGCTTTTGATAGAAAGTACGGCAGTGTAACGGCAGCCAATGCTACGCCTCTTACCGATGGCGGTGCAGCAGTGATGTTGATGCGCGAAGGTAAAGCGAAAGAACTAGGCTTAGAAGTGCTTGGTTATATTCGTGGTTATGCGTTCTCAGCGATTGGTGTTGAAACAGATATGTTGATGGGCCCGACTTACGCGACCTCACAAGTATTAAAGAACACCGGTTTAGAGTTGTCAGACCTTACACTGATCGAGATGCATGAAGCATTCGCTGCCCAAGTTTTGGCTAACGTTAAAATGTTCGCGAGCGATGAGTTTGCACAGAAGAATCTTGGCCGCGACAAAGCGATCGGTGAGATTGATATGGAGAAGTTCAACGTGCTGGGTAGCTCGATTGCTTACGGACATCCGTTTGCAGCGACTGGCGCGCGCATGATGACTCAAACATTACGTGAACTGAAACGTCGCGGTGGCGGCTTGGCATTGAACACAGCTTGTGCGGCTGGTGGTTTAGGTGCAGCAATGATCTTGGAGGTAGAATAATGTCTACGACTCTTGATGCAACAACAGAAAAAGAAACAGTCGCTCAACCAGATTCAACCTCTGCGACTGAATCAACCAAAAAGAAAGCGACAGCATTTACTCTCAATATCGATGAGCAAGATATTGCTTGGTTAGCGATTGATGTACCAAACGAGAAAATGAACACGCTGCAAGCGGCTTTTGCTGAAGAAATGAAAGCCATCTTCGAGCAACTCAAAGAAAAGCAAAGCCGAGTTAAGGGCCTAATCGTTCATTCTCTTAAGCCAGATAACTTTATCGCTGGTGCTGATGTAAGAATGCTTGATGCGTGTAAAACGGCTGACGAAGCACAGTCTCTGGCTCGCCAAGGGCAGGAGATGTTCCAAACGCTTTCTGAACTACCGTACCCAGTAGTCGCAGCGATTCACGGCCCATGTTTAGGTGGTGGTTTAGAGCTTGCACTGGCGTGTGATTACCGTGTATGTACCGATTCAGATAAGACTCGCGTTGGTCTGCCAGAAGTACAGTTAGGTCTGTTACCAGGCTCTGGCGGTACACAGCGTCTACCTCGCCTTATTGGTTTGCTGCCATCTCTTGACCTAATCCTTACGGGTAAGCAACTGCGCGCTAAGAAAGCGAAATCGCTCGGTGTTGTGGATGCTTGTGTGCCTGAAACTATCCTGCTTGAAGTCGCTAAAAGCTTTGTTGAAAAGAATACGGGCAGTAAAAAAGGTAAGCGCCTTGCGTCGAAAAGCCAAGCGTCGACCAAAGAAAAGCTGATTTCACGTAACGGCCTTGGTCGTAAAGTGATTTTTGAACAAGCTTCTAAGAAGACCAATCAGAAAACACGCGCCAATTACCCAGCAGCGGATGCGATTTTAGACGTGATTCGTTATGGCCTTGAGAACGGCTTTGATAAAGGTCTTCAGTATGAAGCGAAGCGTTTCTCAGAACTGGTTATGACTTCAGAGTCTAAAGCCCTTCGTTCGATTTTCTTTGCAACCACGGAAATGAAAAAAGAACACGGCGCAGACGCAGAACCCAAAGCGGTTAAGCGTGTTGGTGTGCTAGGCGGTGGTCTTATGGGCGCAGGCATCAGCCATGTCAGTGTTGCTAAGGCGAAAGTGCCTGTACGCATTAAAGACGTATCAAATGAAGGTGTACTGAACGCGCTTAACTACAACTTCAAGTTGTTCGATAAGCAGCGTAAGCGTCGCATTCTGAGCCGAGCGGGCCTTGAAAGTAAGATGCTTCAACTGTCTGGTGGTATCGACTTTACGAGCTTTAATCACACCGATGTGGTGATTGAAGCGGTATTTGAAGACCTCGACCTTAAGCAGTCAATGGTTGCGGACATCGAAGCCAATGCCAAGCCAGAGACTATTTTCGCGACGAATACGTCTTCATTGCCGATCCATAAGATTGCGGAGAAGGCGCAGCGACCAGAAAACGTGGTCGGTCTTCACTACTTCAGCCCAGCCGAAAAAATGCCGCTAGTAGAAGTTATCCCTCATGAAACTACGTCAGAAGAGACGATTTCTACGGTTGTTGCATTAGCGAAGAAGCAAGGTAAAACGCCGATTGTTGTGAAAGACACGGCTGGTTTTTATGTGAACCGTATTCTTGCTCCGTACATGAACGAAGCAGCGCATTTACTGCTAGCGAACGAGCCGATTGAAAAGCTCGACAGCACGTTATTGGACTTCGGTTTCCCGGTTGGTCCTATCACTTTATTAGATGAGGTGGGTGTTGATATCGGTGCGAAGATCATTCCGATTTTAGTGAATGAGCTTGGCGATCGTTTCCAAGGTCCTGATGTGTTCGATATTCTTTTGAATGACAATCGTAAAGGCCGCAAGAGTGGTAAAGGTTTCTACACTTACAAAGGCAAGAAGAAGGAAGTGGATAAGTCAGTTTACAAGCTGCTTAAGCTGCAACCAGATCCTAAGTTGAGCGATAACGATATCGCGATGCGCTGTGTGTTACCTATGCTAAACGAAGCGGTTCGTTGTCTAGACGACGGCATTATCCGCAGCCCTCGTGATGGTGATATCGGTGCGATTTTCGGTATCGGTTTCCCGCCATTCCTAGGTGGTCCGTTCCGTTATATGGATCAAATCGGCATTAAGTCACTGGTTGAGATGATGAACGATTTCGCTAAGAAGTACGGTGATCGTTTCGCGCCATGTGATGGCCTACTGACACGTGCTGGATTGGGTGAGTCTTTCTACAAGTAACTCTCTAACTCATTGATTAAGAAGCCCGTATCAAGCAATTGATGCGGGCTTTTCTGTTTTATGAACGAGTGTGAAAGGAATGAGATTCCCGACTCAGTCGTTCCTCCTTCTCGGGAATGATGATTGAGAGATAAAAAGTAAGTTATTGCGTTGATTAGAAAGGTGGTCAAACACACGTCAATCAAAACTACCGTCATCTCCTAAAGCGACGAAGGAGCGTAATAGGAGATCTGCTTTTGGGCTGCATCCAATAAAAAAGGTTGATGCTTTCACATCAACCTTATGATTTTCATTCCAGCTTTATCAGCCTAGCTCAGTATCTTTCGGGCGTAACTGAAACTCATCAATAGAGCCAATTTCAACACCTGCTGACAGCTTCTCTTCCTCATTATGAGCATTACCGTGAGCATGCATAATCAGGCGATTTGCCGTGCGTGGTTTTAGCTGGCTAACCACAAAACGCATCATGTCTGAGCGAGTTAACCCCTTAAGGTCTTCCAATACGCGCTCTCTCTGGTTGAACTCAACATCCTTATTGCCTATCGCAACCCATAAGCGCTGAGCTCGCCCTCGCAAAGTCGTATCTGGTGTCGAAATCTGATTCCAGAGACCGCGCTTACTGCTGTGCCATTGATAGTCGTTAAGCTCCAACAGCACCATGTAAAAGGCATTGAGGAACTCATCTATTGAAGCTAACAAGTCAGCAGGGGCGGCATTCGGTGATTGCACATACAACACAATACCAGGGTGTCGGTTGAGCGGCATATTGCCAGTACCGACCATGTAACCTAGCTGCTGCTTGGTTCGTATCTCATGGAAGAAAGTGGCCGACATCAAATGGTTTGCCAATGAATACAGCGCGATATTTTTAGGTGAAATATCAGGGCATTGGTAATAAACCACAATTGCTGAATCATCTTGGTTACACACCACTTCACGTTGGAAGCTGCCGTTTTCACCGAGCATGATGAGCGGACGCAGTGATTCTTCGTAAGCCTGATCTTGAACACGCAGTGCATCTTTTAGCGTTTCAGCCATCTTGTGTGCATCGGCTTTTTTCCAGTCGCCATACACAAACATCTCAACATGAAGTTCCGCCAAGATTGCTTGAACAAAAGAGGAGAGCTCATCGACCTCTATCGTTTCTAGGGCTTCAATTAACACGGAATAAGGCGGGTTATTTGGTTGAAGTATCCCAGTCATTGCATTAAACAACTGCGAAATAGGGCGATCTTGCGACGCGTTGTTCCAGTTTCTGAGCAATTGATGCTTGATGGTTTCGAAGCGTGTTGGACTAAAGTCGCGTGCTTGGAAACGTTCAAGAATCATATTGAGCAGTTGTGGCTGTTTCTCGCTAAACCCGGACAGAGTGAGCGTTACACCGCCCTGATGGGTGTACATGTTGTAGCCCATTCCGGCGATTTCAGCCTGATACGTATCTTTTTCGAGTGAGTCTAAGAACATCTCTACGCACAAGCGTGTTTTAACGATATTTCTTGGGCTAGCAACTGAGTGCGGGCTATCGATAGCAACATACACCACACCTTTTGGCACCCGGAATTGATGGTCTTGCAGATGCCATAGCTTAAAGCCATCGAGCTCTTCTAACAGTTGTGGGAACTTAGCGTCACCTTCGAGTTCAGTCGGGTCTAGATCGTAGCAAATAAACGGGTTTTTGCTTGGGAGTTCAAACTGCCAACCGGGGTTAATGCACGTAAAGCATTGAACTTGTTCAGCGCTAAAAGGTGTGACCGAGTAGGGCGTAAAGTACCACTTCGCTTCCCTGTCATACTCGAATCCCTGAGCAACAATGGTTGCCCGCATGTTGTCGACGGTTAAGTAAGGCAGCAAAGCACGCTGTAATTCGTCATCGAAATGCGACATTTTGTAATCGCCATACACCACATCTTGCTCTTGATAGTGCTGCATGTTGATGACGAGGTGGCTGACGACATCAAGCGGTCTTGCTGGCTCTTGAAAGCGGAAAGCAGACTCTAAAACGGCGCGTTTTTCTAGGTAGCGCCACTCTTCTATGCCTTGTTGTTCGACTAACTTGATGTACTGAAATATCGCTTGGATGATGTTATCGGTTTTGGTTAAACCTTCTATGGTCAATGAGCAACTGACTGTGAAATCACGGTAGTTACTGCCACTCGCGCCACCACCTGCAGAGAGAGATGTTATCCAGCCTTTCTCTTTGAGTTGCATCATCAAACTGCCTTCACCTTCGTAACCTAAAAGGTGGGCAAAGAACGACAAAGGCTTAACGCCGTAGTGTTCGTCCATGCTTGGCATCGGGAAGGTTAAGATCAGTTTGCGCACTTCTTTAATCGGCTCAACGCGGATTTGTACACCCGTACTTAACTCGCCGACAATCGGAACTTCAACCTTTTTGCCTTGTAGGTTGTGATTGGTGATTGAGCTAAAGCGATCCTCAACCCAGCTTTGCATCTCATCTAACGACTGATTGCCAGACAGTGTCAGTGTCATCAAGTCAGCAGAGTATTGTTGCTGGTGGAAAGCCAAGATCTCTTGTCGAATCGTCTCGCCGTTTCTGTCACCCAACGTATCGATATTACCGACAGAAAACTTCGAGAATGGGTGATTGTGATTCACCAGTTCTTTGGTAACTTGGTACAAGCGTCGTGAGTCGTCGTTGAGTTTCATCTTGTATTCGGAGTCAACGGCTTGGCGTTCTTTGTCTAACGCTTCTTCGTTGAAAAGGGGAGCGGTAAAAAATTGGCTGAAGCGATCGAGTGCGGTTTCAAAGGCATTCAATTCAACATCAAAAAAGAAGCAGGTGTGCTCTGTTCCTGTCCAAGCGTTGTTGCTACCGCCATGCTGGCTGATAAAACTTTGGAACTCTCCGACCTTTGGATACTTTTCAGTTCCCAAAAATAGCATATGCTCTAAGTAGTGAGCTAAACCCTCTCGGTCTGTAGGGTCATCAAAATGCCCCACATTGACGGCTAATGCGGCTGCTGCTTTTTGAGCATTTTGATCCTGAACTAACAGTACACGTAACCCGTTATTTAAGGTTATGTAGCGGTATTGATGTTCATCATTTGGGCTTAAGTGCACAGGAGCATCTCCAGAGAAGGTGGTTTTTAAATTATGTACCCGATGATTCGGCGTGCAAACCTTGTGATCATATTTTGGGATATGAAGTGCTTTTTGGCGATTTCTAAATCACTTTTATCGATTTTTATCAGTAATTTATTTTCTTTTAACAAGATTGTTAAGAAAGTCGAACTCTTTGGCAAGTGACTTGATATAATTATTTATATTGACTGCGGTTTCTCTGGATTGAGAGCCAAACCTAAGTAGCGTTTCGCTGATATATGGGATATATCGACTTTCGACATGTTACGAAGACAGGATTGAACATGAAAATATTCATTATGCGCCACGGTGAAGCAGAACATTTTGCCAACTCGGATGTAGAAAGAGCGTTGACCAAGCGCGGGAAAATGGCTTCTCTTGCCGTGGCACAAGCTGCAAATGAGCAGGGGATTAGTCAATTCGATAAAGTGCTGGTGAGCCCATATTTAAGGGCACAAGAAACGTGGTTAGAGATCTCTCAGGCGTTTTCTGGAAAGAAAGTAGAAACCTGTGATGATATTACGCCTTATGGAATGTCCGACGATGTGTTTGATTTGACCGTGGCAATGGCTGAAGTAGAAAAACTAGAGACCATTTTATTTGTTTCTCATTTACCTCTAGTGGGCTACCTAACAGCAGAGTTTGCAACAGGCATGGCACCGCCTATGTTTCCCACTTCGGGCCTAGCGTGTATCGACTTCAATCTTGAGACACAAAAAGGCGAGTTACTTTGGAATATCAATCCATAGTCGACGCTTAATCTAAGTTGTCTCTCGTAAGCAAAATGAAAAGGGCACCTCAAATATTTGAGATGCCCTTTGTTGTTTATGACGTCGAGCGGATTCGAAAACCAGAATTATTTCTCAGGAATCGACAACAGAACCAATAGTGCGCCATTGCCGCCGAACTCTAACGGCGCTTGGTGGAAAGCCATCACATCAGGGTGTTGTGCTAGCCACAACGGCACTTTCTGTTTAAGGATGTGTTTACCGATACCATGCTGAACACAGGCACACGCCACGCTTTCTTTCACGCAGTGCGCAATCATCGCGCCAAGCTCACGTTTAGCTTCTTGTTGAGTCATACCATGCATATCGAGATACACATCAGGAACGTAGACACCACGACGTAAGCGCTTTACCTCATATTTCGAGACATCATCGCGAGCATAGCGTGTCGGACCCTCTTCGCTAAGGTGCGGAATGAACTCATCCGAGAAATAAAACTCGCTATCACTGGCTTGTCTTGCCGTTCGAGTAATTTCTTTTTGCTTGGCATTTCTTTTTGGCTGCTGGACTATGGTATCCTGTTGCAACTTTTTAACGCCCTTTACTGCATCGTTGAACAGGGCGAAATCGTCATCGAAGTCGGTGTCTTTTTTGCTCATCAGGTTATGAATTCTAATTAGAAACGTAATTAGCAGTATTGTAGCGCTTTTCGGAGACAATTTTGGATAAGATTTTTGTAGAAGAAGCGGTATCAGAACTACACACGCTTCAAGATGTGATTCGTTGGACTGTTAGCCGCTTTAACGCAGCGGGCCTATTTTATGGTCACGGCACTGATAACGCGTGGGATGAGGCAGTACAACTTATCTTACCTACTCTTTATCTGCCGATTGATGTTCCTTCGCATGTGATGAACTCTCGTCTAACGAGCAGCGAACGTCTACGTATTGTTGAGCGCGTAATCAAGCGTATTAATGATCGTACACCAACGGCTTACCTAACCAACAAAGCTTGGTTCTGTGGTCTTGAGTTCTTCGTTGATGAGCGTGTTCTTGTGCCTCGTTCTCCAATTGGTGAGCTGATCGAAGCTCAATTCCAACCTTGGTTAACTGAAGAGCCAACTCGCATCATGGATATGTGTACGGGTAGTGGTTGTATCGCTATTGCTTGTGCTCACGCATTCCCAGACGCTGAAGTAGATGCGATTGATATCTCTAGTGACGCATTGCAAGTTGCAGAGCAGAACGTTCAAGATCACGGCATGGAGCAGCAAGTGTTCCCAATCCGTTCAGATCTTTTCCGTGATTTGCCAAAAGAGAAATACAACCTGATCGTATCTAACCCACCTTACGTGGACGAAGAAGATATGAACAGCCTGCCAGATGAGTTTACTCACGAGCCAGAACTTGGCCTAGCAGCGGGTACAGACGGTCTGAAATTGGTTCGTCGCATCTTAGCTAATGCACCAGACTACCTAACTGACGACGGTATTCTTATCTGTGAAGTTGGTAACTCAATGGTTCATATGATGGATCAGTACCCAGAGATTCCATTCACTTGGATTGAATTCTCTAACGGTGGTCATGGCGTATTCATGATCACTCGTGAGCAGCTTGTTGCTTGCGCTGATGAGTTCTCTATCTACAAAGACTAGGTTTCAATTATTAGGTTAGTGCCCCTATCTTAGGGCTGTAAGCTTAGAACCTGACATCTAGTAAGACGTTCGATTTGAAACGTTTTTATTTAAACGCCATGCAGCAATGCATGGCGTTTTTTATTGCCTAGATTAAAGATGTTTGCATTTATATCGAAGACGTTAAGCGCAATATTTAGTTGATTAATATGAGGGCTTATTACATATTGGTGTTTAATATTTAGTCGTTTTAGTGAGTTAAGGAGGATTCACGATGAGCTTTGATACATGGATTTATTATTTATTAGCGGTGCTAATTTTAACGGCATCACCAGGCCCAAGTTCTTTATTGTGCATGACCAAAGGTGTGCAATCTGGCTTTAAATTATCGATATTTACTGCCTTGGGGAGCTTAACTGCGATTACTGGTATTTTAACTTTATCGTTTACCGGGCTAGGGGTAATTATTGCTTCGTCTGAAGTGGTATTTAATGTCATAAAATGGACTGGTGCGGCTTACCTTATCTTCCTCGGTTGGAAGTCTCTGCGCTCTAGCCAACAAGATTATGACAAGTTATCGGATCAACAAGGCGGTGCTCAATCTGTCAAAGAAAGCGCTGCGCAGCATTACTTAAGTGGCTTTATTGTTGGCGCGAGTAACCCCAAAGCTATCTTGTTTTTTACTGCACTTTTCCCACAGTTTATTGATCCCTCAATTGCGCTATTACCACAGTTTACCGTGTTTGCTTTTACCTTCGCAGTGATGGAATTGTCTTGGTTATTGGTGTATGCCTACTTGGGGGCGAAGTCGTCAAATTGGTTGTTTGCGAAAGGTCGAGCCAAGGTCTTTAATCGTGTCACTGGAGGTGTCTTTATTGGGGCTGGCGCACTGCTTTCGACGACCAGTCGAGCATAACTTTCTGTTTTATCAGAGAGGTGAATGGTTACAGAATATTCTTGATGCTGTCATAAAAGGTTAATATTAATGTGCTTGCTGCTTTTGGCGAAAAGCCGATATATTGTAGTTACACCATCACGTTCTCAAGGAGAGACATATGCAGCATCAAGAAATGATTCAACACAGTAACTTTGGCGTAATCAGTCGTACTTGGATTTTCTCTACCCTTTCTCTAGTGGGTATTCTTGCTCTAATGTAGTCAGCTTCATGGCTCTATAGTTTTAGTTTTTATTATGAAATCACTTGTTAAAAAGTCTTCAAAGTCAGAACTCTTTCTCTTATAAATGTGGCTTTTCTCATCAGGCTAGCCACTTAACTTTTTCTTAGTCATCTTCTTCTAGCAAGCATCCCCCAGTAATTTACTCCTAGTCACCACTTTCTTCTTGTGGAATGGTTTATCACCTTACCTCTATAAACAAGCGCCATCGCACTTCTGAAGTTGTTACGAAACTGTGATAACCTTAAGTTATCTTTTATCTACAGTGTATCTCTCATGTCTGTCTGGGATTCTATTTCATTTAACAATCGATTTACTGCATTACCTCGACTGTTCTATACCCCAATTCAACCTACACCGCTCAGCAATGTCCAATGGCTCGCATGGAATCATAAGCTTGCGGATGAACTCGGTTTTTTGTCATTTGATGATGCTTCCGAGGAATTGCTTGAAACGTTATCTGGCAATGTTGAACCTGAGCAGTTTTCGCCTGTAGCAATGAAATACGCAGGCCACCAGTTTGGTTCTTATAACCCGGATTTAGGTGATGGAAGAGGGCTGTTATTAGCTCAAATTGTCGCGAAAAGTGGCGAAACGTTCGATTTACACCTTAAAGGTGCCGGTAAAACGCCCTATTCACGTATGGGCGATGGACGCGCTGTTATTCGATCAACCGTTCGTGAGTACTTATGTAGCGAAGCGATGGCAGGGCTCAATATCCCAACCACTCGCGCGTTGGCTATGATGACCAGCGACACACCGGTATATCGAGAGAAGCAAGAGTGGGGCGCATTGTTGGTGCGTGCTGCCGGATCACACATCCGTTTCGGTCACTTTGAACATCTGTTTTATACCAATCAGTTGGCTGAGCATAAGTTGCTGGCCGATAAAGTCATTGAATGGCACTTCCCTGAGTGTCTCGATGAAGAGAAACCCTACGCTGCTATGTTTAATCAGATTGTTGACCGTACCGCGGAGATGATTGCGTTGTGGCAAGCGAATGGTTTTGCTCATGGCGTGATGAACACCGATAACATGTCGATCATCGGGCAAACTTTCGATTATGGTCCGTTTGCGTTTCTTGATGAATATGACCCAAGATTGATCTGTAATCACTCGGATTACCAAGGTCGTTATGCTTTTAACCAGCAGCCAAGAATAGGGCTTTGGAACCTGTCGGCACTGGCTCACTCACTTTCTCCGCTGGTGGATAAGGCCGACTTAGAGGCGGCTTTAGAGCAGTACGAACCGCAAATGAACGGTTACTTTAGTCAGATGATGCGTCGTAAGTTGGGGCTACTTTCGAAACAAGAAGGCGACAGTCGTTTGTTTGAATCTATGTTCGAGCTGATGTCGCAAAACAAAGTCGACTACCCAAGGTTCTTTAGAACGCTATCGAACCTAGACACCTTGTCGCCACAAGAAGTGATTGATCTGATAATTGATCGAGAGGCAGCAAAACTGTGGGTAGATAACTACTTACAACGCTGCGAATTGGAAGATAGCTCAGTGGTCGAGCGCTGCGAAAATATGAGACAGGTAAACCCGAAATACATCCTCAGAAACTACCTAGCTCAGCT
This sequence comes from Vibrio sp. 10N.222.52.B7, assembly GCF_041474275.1. Taxonomy (NCBI): domain Bacteria; kingdom Pseudomonadati; phylum Pseudomonadota; class Gammaproteobacteria; order Vibrionales; family Vibrionaceae; genus Vibrio; species Vibrio sp. 10N.222.52.B7. Next base: position 27,122 of record NZ_JBFRTU010000030.1, read on the forward strand.
AGCGATAGACAAAGCAGAGCGCGGTGATAGCAGCGATATTGACGCTTTGATGGTGGTACTGGCAGACCCTTATGCGGAACACCCGGATTATGAATACCTTGCGGCTCTACCTCCTGAGTGGGGTAAAGCCATGGAGATCAGCTGCTCTTCATAACCAACCAATAGCGGATTAAGCCCTAAAGATTCAGATAGAGGTCACTAAGTTGTGATCTTTATCTGTTTGTTCTTCTAACTTTACAAACATGTCAATAATCAAACAATCGGCCAGCCTATACACTATGTGAATAAGTTGTAAATTTAATAGGTTTGGGCGATGCCAACAAATACTCGAATTCTCGTGGTGGATGATGATCAAGAAATCCGCGAGCTGCTGGAAGAGTACCTCACAAAATCTGGTTTCGATGTTTCTTCTGTGGGAGATGGTGTTGAACTAGAAGCTCATCTGCAAAACCAAGGTTATCCAGATCTGATTCTGCTTGATGTGATGCTACCCGGTGACGATGGTTTTACCTTGTGTCAACGCGTCCGTAAGCAATCGAATGTGCCTATCATCATGCTGACTGCCGTATCGGATGAAACCGACCAAATTATCGGCTTAGAAATTGGTGCTGATGATTACATTGCCAAGCCGTTTAGCCCTCGTCAGTTAATGGCGCGTATCAAAGCGTTGTTGCGCCGCGTTCAAGTGGTGGATGACAAGACAAGTGATGCATTGCCAAAACAGATTGTTTTTGGTGATTGGACGCTTGATACGTTAGCGCATCGAATTTCCCACAATGAAAACTCGGAAGAGATGGATTTGTCGGGCAGTGATTTTTCTCTGTTGATGTTGTTCTTAACTCGCCCTAACGAAGTTCTCGACCGTGACACTATCTCATTCGCGACCAGAGGCCGTGAAGCGTTGCCTTTTGAGCGAGGCATTGATGTGCAGCTTAGTCGTCTGAGAAGCCGATTGGGCGACAGTGGCAAGTATCCTCACTACATCAAAACCATGCGCGGTAATGGCTATATCCTCGCTGTGCCTGTTCAGTATGAACACTGATAATCAAGTGATGTTAATTAGCACCTCGGCAATGAAGTATTTCCTATGAACGGGTTGAGTCGGTTAAAGCCAAACTCTTTGGTTGCCAGAACATTGTTACTGACCTTGTTAGCTGTGGTGATAGCTCAAGGTATCGCAACGTCTATTTGGTATAGCGAATCCAAACACAAAGAACTGGAGGGGATTCGTTCTGCCTCTTCAAGCATGGCCAATATGTTTGCCTCGACGGTGACTTTCTTCCAGTCTCTGCCCGTTAAATATCGCCATATCGTGTTGGATCAAATCCGTAATATGGGCGGTACGCGCTTCTTCGTTTCTTTCAATAAAGAGGCGTTGATTGTCGAACCGATCCCTGATACCCGTTTAAAAACCGCCTCGATTGAAGCGATAGAAAGTGTTTTGAGTAGCAAGCTCAATAAAGTCGAATCAGTGCGGGTTGATTTCTCTCGCCCTGAACATCTTCGTTTGCTTAAAAATGACATCTACTTGAGCGATCTCCCACGATCGTGGGCACATCATACTTTAACCTTAGAACCTCTTAACCCTCCTATTCTGGTTGTTCAGATAGAATTAGCCAGTCATGAATGGGTGTATATCGCCGCGTTGTTGCCTGCGCCTTACGTCAAACTCGACGATACGATTCTCGGCAGAGAACAGGTGATCTTCTTAGTTTCCTCGACCCTCATTCTTTTGGTTTTGACTTACTTGATGATTCGTCGGCAAGTACGCCCTCTTAAAAAATTAGCAAGAGCGGCCAATGAGATGAGTATGGATATTCAGCAGCCGCCACTTAACGAAGAGGGGGCTACTGAGCTGGTGACGGCGACCCGAGCGTTTAATCGAATGCAGCAACGGATTCGTCGCTATGTTGCCGACCGTGAGCACCTTTTCTCTGCAATCTCACATGATTTAAAGACACCAATAACACGGCTTAGACTACGAGCCGAGCTATTGGAAAGCGAAGTAAAGAAAGACAAGTTCAATAAGGATTTGGATGAGCTTGAGATGATGGTTAAGGGCGCTTTACAAGCGGTAAGAGATACCGACCTTCACGAAAACAACGCCATTATCGATCTCAATGAGATGATGCTCTCCGTGATTGAACTGCACAACCAACATCAAACCTTGGTTGAGTTTGAGCCCATTGTGGTTGACCCGTTAGTCGCCAAACCATTAGCCATTAAACGTGTGCTGACCAATCTTATCGACAACGCTGTGAAATATGGGACATCAGCTGAAGTCGATATTAACAGTGATTCGGTGTGGGTTATCGTGACTATTCAAGATCACGGAAAAGGTATTCCTGAAGACAAGTTAGAGTTGGTGTTTGAACCTTACTTCAGGCTCGCCACTGACGACCAAGGACACGGTTTAGGGCTTGGAATCTGTCGAAACATCCTACACGGACACGGCGGAGATCTCATTATTCGTAACTCCCCTCAAGGCGGCTTAGAAGCTAAAGTCTATATTCCACGAGGCCTAGAAGTTTAATGTAACAATTGTGTTACATTGAGCTTACCTTTTGTTTCAATCTTACAAATCAGAATAAGTAGACTCTGTATTGAACCGGACGTCGAGTCCGCTAAAACATGGAAGATAATAATGAAAATCAATAAAACCCTACTTACTCTATCTCTTCTTGCTGCCTCAACATTTTCTCAAGCTGGTGAAGTGGAAGTGCTTCACTGGTGGACTGCCGGTGGCGAAGCGAAATCCGCAGCTGTACTGAAAGAGATGATTGAAGAACAAGGCCATACTTGGAAAGATTTCGCTGTTGCTGGTGGCGGCGGTGAAAGTGCGATGACTGTTTTGAAAACTCGAGCAGTGTCGGGCAATCCTCCATCTGCGGCGCAGATTAAAGGTCATGATATTCAAGAGTGGGGTGGTTTAGGTTTTCTAACGTCTCTCGATGCAACTGCGAAACAAGAAAAATGGGATGAGCTACTGCCAGAAGTGGTCACTAAAGTGATGAAGTGGGATGGCGAATATGTCGCAGTTCCTGTCAACGTTCACCGTGTTAACTGGCTTTGGGCGAACCCTGTTGTTTTAGAAAAATCAGGCGTGACGGTTCCAACTACGTTAGATGAGTTCTTTGTTGCCGCAGACAAGATTAAAGCGGCTGGCTTCATTCCACTGGCTCACGGTGGTCAACCTTGGCAAGACGCGACAGTCTTCGAAGCTGTAGCACTTGATGTACTAGGCAGTGAAGATTACAACAAAGCGTTCGTTGATCTGGATATGGACGTGTTATCTGGCGACAAAATGGTGGAAGTGTTCACCAAGTTCAAAAAGATGCGTGATTACATCGACAGCAACTCTCCGGGTCGTGATTGGAACGTAGCAACTTCGATGGTTATCAATGGCGAAGCGGCAATGCAGATCATGGGTGACTGGGCGAAAGGTGAATTTACTGCGGCAGGCAAAGTACCGGGTAAAGATTACATCTGTGCACCAGCACCGGGCACTGATGGCCAATTCACTTTCAACATCGATAGCTTTGCGTTCTTTGAGCTGAGTGACAAAGAGAACCAAAAAGCGCAGCAAGACCTAGCGAAAACCATTCTTACCAAAGATTTCCAAGAAGTCTTCAACCTTAACAAGGGTTCTATCCCTGTACGTCTAGATATGGACATGTCTAAGTTCGACCAATGTGCGTTGGATTCAATGGCAACCTTCAAAGCGAGTGCGAAATCTGGCGATCTTGTTCCGAGTATGGCTCACGGCCTAGCGACAACAAGCTACGCTCAAGGCGCGATTTACGACGTGGTAACCAACTTCTTCAACGAAAAAGATGCCGATCCAAAACAAGCGGCGGCTAAGTTAGCAAAAGCAGTGAAAGCGGCTATCTAATCTCAATTGGTTTAACACCAAACCCCCAGGGTGGGTAGGCTCGTAGGGAGCCTATCTGCTCTTCACTCCCAATTCTGATATGCGTGATGCTGATGTGGTGCCGAGAGGTAAGCCATTGGCTCGATTGTGCAACAAGGATAAGTTATGGAGCATGTTTTGACTGAGTCGACTCCAAAACCGACAAGGAGCCAGCCTGCACCGAAACCGAGTTTTGCTGACAGGTTGCAACATTGGTTACCTAAAATTGTACTGGCGCCGACCGCGTTAGTGACCGTGGTGTGTATCTACGGCTACATTTTTTGGACGGCAGCGTTGTCGTTCACTAACTCTCGATTTCTGCCGAGCTTTAACTTCGTTGGGTTAACCCAATATGAAAAGCTGATGGATAACGATCGCTGGATCACCTCAATCACCAACCTCGGTGTGTTTGGCTTTCTATTCATGGCTATTGCCATCTTGCTTGGTGTTGGTTTAGCGGTATTGCTTGACCAGAATATCCGCCAAGAAGGGGCAATTCGTACTATCTATCTCTACCCAATGGCGTTGTCATTCATCGTGACAGGTACGGCGTGGAAATGGATTCTTAATCCGGGTCTTGGCATTGAAAAGTTGATGCAAGATTGGGGATTTACTGACTTCAAATTTGATTGGTTAGTCGACTCGGAAATGTCGGTGTATACCTTAGTTATCGCGGCACTGTGGCAGTCTTCAGGCTTCGTGATGGCGATGTTCTTAGCGGGTCTGCGTGGTATCGATTCATCAATCATCAAAGCAGCTCAAATTGACGGTGCAAGCTTACCTACCATCTATCTCAAAATCATTCTACCTTGCTTGCGCCCTGTGGTTTTCAGCGCGGTGATCATCACGTCACACATTGCGATTAAGAGCTTTGACCTTGTGACCGCAATGACAGCGGGTGGCCCGGGTTATTCATCGGATCTTCCTGCGCTATTCATGTACGCACACTCATTTACACGTGGGCAAATTGGTCTTGGTGCTGCCAGTGCCATGATGATGCTTGCCGGTATTTTAGCGATTCTAGTGCCTTACCTTTACTCTGAACTTAGGGAGAAAAAGTCATGATGAATAACATCAATTTTGCTCGAATGTTTATCTATTCAGCACTGCTTTTCTTCTGTTTAGTGTATCTAATGCCATTGTTCGTAATGGCGCTCACTTCATTCAAAACTCTGCCTGATATCAAGGCGGGTAACTTGATGAGCTTGCCAAAAGAGTGGGTGTTTGATGCTTGGTATAAAGCGTGGGACACCGCTTGTACTGGTGTGAAGTGCGAAGGCATTAAAGGCTACTTCTGGAACTCGTTCCAAATGGTGATTCCTGCGGTAGCGATTTCAACATTGTTGGGTGCATTCAATGGCTATGTGGTAACGAAATGGCAATTTAGAGGCTCAAACCTGTTCTTTAGCTTGTTGCTCTTTGGCTGCTTCATTCCATTCCAAGTAGTGCTGCTGCCAATGGCAACCATGCTTGGCAAGATGGGGTTAGCGAACACCACGATTGGCTTGGTGATTGTGCACGTTATCTATGGCATGGCGTTTACCACTCTGTTTTTCCGTAACTTCTATATTTCGATTCCTGATGAATTGATCAAAGCGGCAAAACTTGATGGTGCAGGTTTCTTTACCATCTTCTTCAAGATCTTATTACCGATCTCAACGCCAATCATCATGGTGACGGTGATCTGGCAGTTCACCGCAATCTGGAATGATTTCTTGTTCGGGGTGGTTTACTCAGGTTCAGAAACTCAGCCGATCACCGTGGCATTAAACAACCTAGTCAACACCAGCACTGGCGTTAAAGAATATAACGTCGACATGGCTGCCGCGATTATCGCCGCACTACCAACACTGTTGGTGTACGTCTTCGCAGGAAAATATTTTGTTCGTGGCCTAACGGCAGGATCAGTAAAAGGATAATTACTCATGGCAACATTAGATTTAAAACAGATCCGTAAAACCTATCGCAACGCGGACAACGAAACGTTAAAGGGCATCGACATCAGTATCGATTCGGGGGAATTTTTGATACTTGTCGGCCCTTCGGGGTGTGGAAAATCCACCCTAATGAACACCATTGCTGGGCTAGAAAATATTAGCTCGGGTGAAATCGTGATTGATGGTGTTGACGTGGCCCAGGTTGAACCTAAAGACCGCGACATCGCGATGGTATTCCAGTCGTACGCACTTTACCCAAACATGACGGTACGCGGCAATATCGCCTTCGGCTTGAAGATCCGCAAGATGCCACAAGACGAAATCGACGCAGAAGTGAATCGCGTCGCTGAAATGCTGCAAATTGAGCAACTGCTTGATCGTAAACCATCACAGCTATCTGGTGGTCAGCGCCAGCGTGTCGCGATGGGACGTGCACTAGCGCGTCGTCCTAAGTTGTACCTGTTCGATGAACCGCTTTCTAACTTGGATGCCAAGCTGCGTGTTGAGATGCGACACCAGATCAAACGCCTTCACCAAAAGCTTAACACCACCATTGTTTACGTCACCCATGACCAAATAGAGGCGATGACCTTGGCGGATCGTATTGCGGTGATGAAAGATGGTGAACTGCAGCAACTCGGTACGCCGCAAGAGATCTACACCAAGCCAAATAACATGTTCGTGGCGGGCTTTATGGGTTCACCATCTATGAACTTCATTAAGACCATGGTGGATTTGGATGATGAGCAGAATCCGATCATCAAAGTAACGGGTACAGCTGAGCAAGAGCACCACATTCGATTACCACAAAGCATGCGTGAGCAAGATGGCAAAGAAGTGGTGATTGGCCTGCGCCCTGAACATATTACCGAGCAGGAAAGTGAAGATGTGTCGGCAACGACCAAGCTAGACTTGCAGTTAGAAGTGCTAGAACCAACAGGGCCAGATACGATTGCGATGGTGAAAGTGAACGACCAAGAAGTGGCATGTCGCTTGTCGCCAGAATTTGAAGTGTCAGTTGGGCAAATGGCGCCGCTGCATTTTGACTTATCAAAGGCGGTATTCTTTGATGCTCAGACTGAAGCGAGAATTGATTTTTAGTTTTTGAGACAGTAGCTCAATGAGAGTCTAAGCTTAAGCAAAGGCAGTATCACTAATTACTAATAAGTAACGTGATGCTGTCTTTTTTGTTGTTTTAGCCTGTTTTATTTCCTCACGAAAACAGAGGGATAAACGAGATAAATGGATTAACTGCAATAATATCGCCAAATAGCCTCCGTTAGCTCTATAAAGCTGACCGAGAACAGCGTAGGATCGCGCTACTTTAGACCAAATACTAGGTTGCACATTAGTGCATAAACAGAAGAATACATGAAACTAACAGCAAAACCCTCAGCTAGTAACGCTTTACTTATTTCTATTACGACACCGGACTTCAAAGGTGACGAAGCAAAAGAGTCTCTTGCCGAACTTGCTCGCTTAGTAACAACCCTAGGGTTTAAAGTGGTCGGTACACAATCACAGCACCACAGTTCAACACAACGACAAAACGTGTTGGGCGCAGGTAAGCTTGCAGAAATTGCACACTTAACCGGTTACCAAGGTTCGATTGAAGAAGCCGAAGATGAAGATTTTATCGATGAGTCTTTTGATTTTCGTGCTGGTATCGATGAGTTAGATTTTGATGATCTTCCATCTGAAGACGTGGAGTTTGGTACTGCTGACGTAGTGGTATTCGACTGTGATTTGAGCCCATCTCAACTGCGTAATGTAGAAGCTCACTTGGGTGTCGAGGTGTTTGACCGTACTGGTATCATCATTGAGATCTTCAGCCGTCATGCTCGTACTCGTACCGCACGTCTGCAAGTTGAAATCGCTCGACTAAACTACCTAGTGCCTCGACTGCGTGAGACGGCCGACGGTGATAAAGAGCGTCAAATGGGTCAGGGTGCAGGTGAAACTTCACTAGAGCTAGACCGCCGTAAAGTACGTGACCAAATTGCTGCACTTAAGCGTGAGCTGGTTAGCGTACAAGACGAAATGAAGAACCGACGCACTCAGCGTTCGGAGCTTTTCACTGTTGCTCTGGTTGGCTACACCAACGCGGGTAAATCTTCGATGATGCGCGCTATGACCGCAACCGAAGTGAGCGGTGAAGATAAGCTATTCGCGACCTTAGATACCACGGTTCGTGCACTTCAGCCGATCACTCAGCCGCGTATCTTAGTGTCAGATACGGTGGGTTTCATCAAGAAACTGCCACACGATCTGGTTGCTTCATTCCACTCAACACTAGCAGAAGCGCATGATGCTTCATTACTGCTTTATGTGGTTGATGCTTCTGATGTTTCATTCCGCGCACAGCTTGATGTGGTACACGAAGTATTAGCGCAAGTGGGCGTTGAAGGCAGCGAAAAACTATTGGTACTGAACAAGTGCGATAGATTGAGCGAAGAAGAACAGTTAGAGCTGATTGAAGAATTCCCAGATGCAATGCTGACCTCGACTCGTGACCCGCTCGATATCACCAAACTACACAAGTACATTGTGGGTGTGGCTGAACAAGGCATGATCGAAGAAGAGATCACGATTCCTTATTCTGGACAAGGCATTATCGGTGAGATTCGCTCAAACATGAGTGTGGTGAAGGAAGAATACGACTACGAATGCATCAAGCTTACTGTACGCTCAAGTGCAATTGATTTAGCGCGCTTGAAAAAGCGTATGCAGAAGTCTTAATTTTGTAGCGAGCCTGGCAAGAACAACCAAAAGAAAAGCGACCCGATAAGGTCGCTTTTTTGTTTCCTGTCGCTGAGTAATTAGTTACTCGTCAACCAGTCCATTTAGGTCATTTACGCCATTCTTTGTGTCGGCTTCCAACGTGCTAGCTCTGGATCAAGCTTGATACCTTGCGAGGTCAGCAAGTTAACACGAGCCAAGTAGGCTGCGCCATGCATTAGGTGTTTTGCTAGGTCGACTGCATTACGCTGCTGGTAATCATCTAGGTAGCTGTCTTTCGCCCATGCGTTGAATGCGCCAAGTGCAGGGCCAGCCCATACTTGGTAATCCATCTCACGACCTTGCTCGCCGGTGTTTGACCAACGGCTAGAAAGACCCAAGTACCAACGGAAGATCAACGCCATTTTACGCTTTGGGTTGCCTTCAGCGCGTTCGATCTGTTTAGGATCGCGCTCGTTAAAGTGCGCCACAGTCCCCGCCCAAATGTCATCCAGTGTTGAACGGAAGACTTGCTTCTCAAGCTTCAGACGCTCTTCTACTGGAATCGCTTCAATTGAGTCGTAGCGAGTGTATAGCTCATGAAGTTTGTTGGCACGCATTGGGAACAAGGTGCCGCGCTTAACCACTTGCAGTTTCACGCCCATTTCGAACATGTCGGCCGCCGGAGCCATCGTCACGTCAGCCATTTCAGTTGTCGAAAGCAGCTTACGTGTGTGTTCGCTTGCGCCAGCCTCAATACACGCTTGGTTGATTGAACCAGTAACAATGTAAGCCGCGCCCATGTTAAACGTCGCTAGAGCAGCGTCAGGCGTACCTACGCCACCACCACAACCGACACGTAGCGGTGTTTTGAATTGGTACTGAGCTTGGATTTGCTCTTTCAGTGCAAGAATCGTTGGCAGTAGGGTAACCAGTGGACGATTATCGGTGTGACCACCAGAATCGGCTTCTGCGGTAATGTCATCAGCCATAGGAACAAGCTGTGCCAGTTCCATCTGTTCTGCTGTGATTCGGCCTTCATCAACTAAAGCTTGCAGCATTTTCACAGGAGCAGGCTGCATGAACTTACTTGCGACTTCAGTACGGCTTACCTTAGCAATAACCTTGTTACCGATCTGAATCTCACCTTGTGCATCGCGACTAAGGCCAGCTGCACGGTAGTGAACGATTTGCGGTGTTAAACCTAAGAATGCAGAAGCCTCAACCGTTTTCACTTTGTGCTTCAAAAACAGCTCTACACTGCCACGTTCTAGCGCGGGTTCACTTGGGCTGTGAATCAGGTTAAACGCGTAAGGGCCGTTTGGCAGTGCTGCTTGGATACGGTTGATCGCTTGCTCAACGCGAGATGGGATTAAGCCCGCCGCGCCAAATGAACAAAGAATGCCAGCCTGACCAAGCGCAATCACCAACTCTTCAGATGAAATACCGTTTGCCATTGCGCCCGCGTAGTAAGCGTATTTCACGCCGTGGCAGCGACGAAAATCTTCGTCGCCTAGGCTTTGTGTACCAAGAGCTGGAGCAAAGGCGCTAACAGGTTGGTTGTTCGCTGAACTTGCTGAGTCGCCCGATGTAATTTCCGCTTGTTGGCTAACACCTAACCCTTTTTCTGGGTGGTTCACGACGTAACAAGCAAGGCTTAAGTCTTTTAGTATTGTCGACATTGCCGCGTTATCAAAGCGAGTTGTGCTCTCTTCGATCTGCCAAGGCCACGGAGATAGCTTTTCGTTATTGATAGTGGTTTGAGTTGTCATAATTATTTCTTTCCTAGATCCGTGTCAGGCTTATGCTTCTTCGATACAAATAGCGATGTCTTTCACTTCGTAAATACGCAGACCATCTTTGCTTAGGTTTGCGTCGCCAACGATGATGCGTTTGCCGTCTTCGTCTTTAATCGCAGTGATGTGTACATCCAGAGACATCTGTTTGTTCAGAGGGTTAATCTGACCACGATATTTCCATTTCACTTCAGATTGGATTTGACCAAACTTCGGATTGCGGAAGCCAGCGCCTAAATCTTTATTCAGTGCGTAGGTTTGCATTAACTCGATGATCGCTTCGACACCTAGAGAGCCTGGCATTACCGGATCTTGATGGAAGTGGAACTGGAAGAACCAATCGCTTGGGTCAATTGTACGCTCAGCGTAAAGGTAACCTAGGCCATCTTTACCACCATCGCTGGTGATCTGCACCGTATCGATAAAGTTCAAACGACCGCCAGCCAGTTGGTAGTGCTCTTGCACTTCACCAGTAGCAGAAATAGGTGCATTGAAGTAACGCGTTGTTTTGTCTAGCAGGTTGATGTTTACATCTGGCGTGCGATTGTTATCAACGTGCCAAGGGTGAGTCACTTTACCGTTGTCCAAACCAAGTTGGTCTTTCAGTGCTGCGCCTTTGAAGTAACCAAATACCGCTGTACCTTGGTAGAAAGGCACGCCGTCAGTACTCAATTCGAAACTGAAGCTCTGTACGATGTTGGTGCCCATCATTACGGTTGAAAGCAGACGAGAATCGTTGGTGATCGTTTTGCCACGCAAGTCGACGTTACGCAGCATTTTGCCGCTACCATCTAAGTTACGGAAAAACAGTTCTTCACCTGGGAAGCCCAATGTTGTTCCCATGTAGCCAGAGATAAAGCCGTTTGGCTGCAGTGAAATCTCCATCAATACCGAGTAAGGCATTAGGGTCTGGTGGCTGTTTTCATCAAAGTACCATGCATTTTCTGGCACTTCGTATTCTGCAATACACGATGAAGGCTTCTTGAAGTCGCCACGCTTACCGTCAATCTCAACGACACGGGTGGTTAGCTGCAAATCGCCACATGGAGTACGTGGTGGAATCATGCCACGGTAAATAGAGAAATCAGGACCGAAACATTTTTCGATGTCGCCAGTCGCGAATTCGAACATGTGATAAGGCGTGAATGGAACCGTATCGGGTGTGCGATTCGGGTAATCAGGCGTTACCGGCGCTTCAACGTGTTGAAGAGGAACCACACCTTTGTTAGGTGCAGTTTCTAGGTCTTCAATTTGTGCCATCAATGGCGCATTCGCTGAAGCCTGTTGGTTCACTGCTGGTGTATGGCCCAAGCTTTTATGGTCCAAGCTTTCGATAACAGGGGTCGCGACAGATGTTTCTAAAGAAGGTAGGTAACGAGTACATTCGTCGTCTTCTTTGATCATCACCCCCAAGTTTTGGAAATCAACAATCACTTTGCCGTTGAGCAAAATATCGATGTTAGCTTTCGCGTATGGGCGAGGGCTTAGACCAATCTCGGTCACTTCCATGCGGTAAGTCAGCTCTGCCGATTGTGGGAGAACTTGACCACGACAGCGTACTTGTTGAGGCGCATTTTCAAGCGGTTGGAAACGACCATTTTGAACAAGCGTATGCATGCCAAGGTGCATCATGAAGAATTGAAGCAGTTGACCACAACCTTCTGCCATCAAAGAGCCAGCCATTACTGAGTCATCTTTGAAGTGACAAGGGAAGTACCAATGCTCAGGCTCTAGCTGTTTGTGACCTTCAATCAGACCAAGTCCCCATGTGCCGCCTTGCGGTTCAACACGGCTAACCTTTTCGATCATCATGAACTTCTCTGAGCTGAAGCACAAAGAAGGCTGGTGGCTATTTGATTGGTGAGTTGGGCCAAAACACTCTGCAATGTTTGCAGTCAGCAGGTGGCGCAGTTCTTGGTGGTTAAACTGCGTTTTAGGGCAGTGCAGCATAGGGTCGAAGCGTTGCTTAGTTGCAAGTTTACGAGCCTTGATTTCGTCTTCAGTGTGAATCACACCTTTGCCATCTGCTAGCTCTTCATCAGTGAAGAAGCCCGCACAGCCGTTATCCATTTTCAGGATCATCTTGTCGCCAACGAAACACTCGTACGAGAAGAAGAACAGTAATGTGTCGCCATTGCGAGCAAAGTTGTTGATTGAGATATCGTAACGCAGTGTATCGCCACCACGAGGCAAGTCGCCAAGGAAGGTCAGCGTACAATCAAGCAGGCGATAAACACGCTCGCCTTTGTTTTCAAAATCAATGCCTAAGTAGCTGATCAGCATTAGGTCACACTGACCAGATTCAACTGCAACAGCCCAAGGAATCTGACCATCAACAAGATACGGCGCATCAACTGGGATGTCGTATTCGGTAGTCATGGTACTTGGCTTGTACTCGTTAACGGTCGCGTTGAGCTTAGTGACACGAGATACCAATAGGTAGTCGGTAGTTGGCAAACGAACACGGCGCGAGTAGCTATCGATGATCGCGTAATCAGGGCCGAATACATTCGCAATGTCGCCTTCAGCGTATTCAACCAGATCATCGTAATCCCAGATACATGGTTTACGGATAGGTTTTACTGGTGCTGGCGTCGCAAGTACGTTGACTGGCGCTGACTGAACCTGAGCCGGTTGAGCTGGCTGAGCTGGCTGAGCTGATGTTTGCTGACCAGTCGTTTGTTGAGAAAGGGCATTGCTATCTAAACCAGATGTCACTGCGTTTAGCTGTGCTTTTAACAGCGCATCAGCCATTTGCATGCCTTGGACACGAGTGTGCAGGAATGCTTTGTGTACTTGCTGAGCTGCATGCTGATTTTGAGCAAAAGCTTGGTTGTATGGTGTTACAGACGGCTGTAATGCTGCGTCCGTATTAGCGTCGATATTCGATACGCCATTTTTAGCGGATAGGACATGAGTCATATTGCTGTGGTTACCTGTTAGCTGACTGTGGCGCGTTGGCGCCAGAGTAGGGGATACTGATGTAGGAGTTTCGATGACTGGCTCTACCGCGTTCTGCGCTAATGCGTTCTTCTCTAACTCTTTTTGCGCAAGGGCTGCTTGAATGTTTGCTGTCGTTGGAACCGACGCCACTCTTGCTGCTTGTTTACCAGAAGCTTTCTGTTGAATCGTTGCTAAGTTGGTCACTGGGGTTTGGGCAATATGTTGATAGATATCGCGACCACCGAGAGTGACTTGCTTAACCAATTGACGCTTAGCATCACTCGCCAGTTCACTGCTTAAACGAACGGAAAGTGATTGAGATTCAATACTCGATTGGCTTAGTAGTAGCTGTGAACATTGTCCTTCGCTGATGTTGGCAACAATCGCGCTCTTAGAGCGGACATTTGGATTCAGTGGCTCATGGTTCAGATTGAGCAGACCGTGTAGCAGGCTTGCCATACCAGAAGCTGCAGAGCAGTGACCAACACGTTGGCTCGCTTGAGTGGTCTTGGTAACTTCTAAGTTGAGAGATACAAGCTCGTGTGACAAAGACTCAGGTGCATGGTTAAGCTCAAGCAGAGAAACATCGTTTGAGCTCATACCGACTTGAGTCAGTAACTCATCAACAACGGCGTTGTTACGCTCGCTTGAGCCAAAGGCCAAGGCGTTAATGCTGCCGTAAGCTGTGTCTTGGTTGCTCGCTACTCGACCTTCTTCCACAAGAACAATTGCACCTGCGCCTTCGCCCACATTCCAACTGCCGTCTTGCGGTTGTCCGAATTTTGGATCAAGCGACACTGGGCTCACGCTGTTCTTCAGAATCACATGTTCCGCACTGCCGCTTAGGTCGACGGCTGCAATCACGACTGCATCCATGGATTCTTGCGACATCAGGTTTTGCGCGACATCGACACAACGAGCAACTGATTGTTCAGCGGCTGAAATCGTAAACGCAGGGCCGTTAAAGTCCCACAATGAAGAGATACGCGAAGCCATGATATTGCCGATGAAACTGGTGTATTGGTTCAGTTTGGCTGCGTCCATCACACTGTCCATCGCGATGGTTTCTAGCGATTGGTATTCGTCTTGTGTTAGCTCAATACCCATGTTGGCAAAGCTGTCAGCCAATTGGCTATGCAGGTTTACGCGTCCACGGAATTGGTGCATCTCAAGCTCAGTTTCCATCGCTACCAGTACTGCAACCTTTTGGCCTGCCACAAGCTTGGCATCTTTGATCGCTTCGTCTGCAACTTTCATCAGTAGCAACTGCTGAGAGATCAAACGGTCATCTTCATTCGGCGGTACTTTGAAGCGTAGGAAATCGAGGTCGAATTGATCGACGTAAGCCCCGTTTGGAATGCCGTGTAAACCAAACTGATTCAGCAGTTCTGGATGTTGGTCTAAACCTTTCCAGCGCTTCTTAGGCAAAGCAATGAAAGCATCGTTGTTGGTTTCAATCGCAGTGCTCAGCGCGTTGATGCTTTGCAGAGAACCGAAGTGAGACGCTAGGCCAGTAATGCTTAAATTAGACGGCTGTAGGCTTGGAGATGCCGACTCTAGAGTCTGGTTTACATGACTCTTATCTGAGTACGCTTCAAGCAGTAAGTGTGCGTTACAACCACCGAAACCAAATACAGAAACACCCGAACAGCGCTCTGGGTTGCCCGCTTTACTTGGCCAAGGTTGAACCTGTGTTGGCAGAGTCTGTGAACCAAATAAACCTTCTGGCGACGATAGTGGCTTGTCCAAATTAATACTTGGAGGAAGTACACCTTCTTTCATCGCAAAGATCATTTTCATGATCCCTGGCATACCTGCCGCAGTCAGCAAGTGACCGAGGTTGGACTTGGCTGAGCCAATCAATGGCGGGTTAGAACCATTCAATTTGTCAGCAAAGAAACGCTCCATTGAGGTTAACTCAACCTTGTCACCTAATGGTGTGCCGGTTGCGTGACACTCAATCACTTCAATGCTGTCTGGTGTTAGGTTTGAAGCCTCGTAAGCGCGTTCAAAGGCTTGGACTTGTCCCTTGCTATTTGGACTTAATACGAACTGACCGCGACCATCGTTTGACAAGCCAATACCGCTGACAACTGCGTAAATATTGTCGCCATCACGCTCCGCATCAGCTAAGCGTTTTAGGACTAAAACCCCCGCACCTTCGCCAGCAAACAGACCTTTACTATTGCTATCAAACGGAACCGACACACCGTGGTCAGGGTAAGCGTGGAAGATCGAAAAACCCATGTTGATAAAGAATGGGTCAGCACCGGATACCGCGCCTGCCAACATCATGTCGGCTTTGCCCGTGTTCAAGTAATCACACGCTAACTTCAATGAATACACAGAGCTTGCACATGCGGCATCTAGACTCAGTTGTACGTTACCTAAACCCAATGCATCAGCCACTAACTTAGAGGCATTGTGTGCCGCTGCACCATTGATAGGATTGAGGTCTTGCGCGGTTTCATTGGTTGGTAGCAGTGAAAACTGGTCATTAGCCAATTTAGCTTGTAGTGCCTTTTCGACCACCGAGTGATACATCGGCAAAAACAAGTCGTTTGAACGTGTGGTTGGGAACGAAAGGGCACCCATGATCACGCCTGTGCGCTCTAAAACATCGGCATTCAGATCAATGCCAGCGTCGACTAAAGCCTTACGACTGGTGTCCAAAGCCCATAGGAAACTTTGGTCAACACCGTTGAATGACTCAGCTGTTAAGCGGTAGCCATTGCTGTCGAAATTGAAGTTTTCGATGTAGCCGCCTTTATCACAGTAAAAGCGGTCTGATTCGCCTTGCACGCCCTGATAGCTTTCAGGTTTAGCACCTAACTTTTCAGCGCTTAATGTGGTGCGAGAATCTTTTTTATCTAGCAAGTTTTGCCAAAAGTCTTTTGGCGTATCCGCTTCTGGATACTGGTTAGCAATACCAACAATCGCGATCTTATTGCACTTCACTTGCTGCTTATTCTTAGTTTGAGCCTGATACTGGTTCGATTGAGAACTCATACTAGCTCTCCTTGATGATTCACTGCGCTGCCTTGAGGCACACCACGTAATTGCTTAGCGGCGGTGATCTGTTGTTCTAGCCCTTGAATAAGTGGCTCGACAGACAGTGGAATTTGATGAGTAATGAGCTGGCCAATACACTTGATGAGCGTGACAATATCGTCACCACCCTTGGCATTGGAAGCGATTGTGCAGTACTGGTCGGCTACGTTGTCGCTACGATTGATCTTGTCGATCAATGTGCTGGTTTGACGATCGGCACCTACTTCGACAAACAGACGAGCACCTTGCTGACGCACACTCTGGATCAACGCGGTGAAATCCAGCGTCGAACAGAAAGTATCGGCAATTGAAAGGGCGATGCTGTCGCTGTCGATATTGATTGGTGCGCCCGTCGTTAGACCTGCTGCGCTGATAAAGCGGATATGCTTTGGCAATTCGTCGAACAGTGGTTGCGTGTAAAACTTACGCACTTGGCTATGTTGGCTCAATGCTGGTGTGGTGTGCATTGCGGTAACACGATTCGCGGCAATGCCACGTTTACCCAGTTTTTTGAGCAATGCACGACATGTGCTTTCACAACCTGCCAGTACGCAAGTGTCACCTTGGATGATAGCGAGATAAGCGCGTGGAAACTCTGGTAACAGAGCCTCAATCGCTTGCGCATCACTGCGAACCACAAAGCTGTTCCATTGGATGCTTTCGTCGCCGTTCAGCTGCCAATCTTGACGCACTGCAGTGAGTTCGCCAGAAATTGCCGTGGTGAAAATAGGGCTAGTTTGAGTCATCTCAATCAGCGCATGTGGGTTTTTCCAAACATTTAAGCTGGCCCACATGGAAGCCTCACCCTTGGAGTAACCCAAAGCGAAATCTGGCTGCACTTTGAATTCATCACATAGCAGTTGTGTTAACAGGTAACTACTGCCTACACCGGCAATTGCCAATTCACTAAGCGACATTTCTTGCGAATCTTCAGCGTAGGTTTTCTCTGCCTGCAGCATCTCTTTCAAGTTACCCTCACGTTCTAAACGAGCAAATAACTGTGGGAAATGGTGGTGAAAATCGCGCAACATACCGGGATAAACCGTGCCAACACCAGGGTAAACAAATGCAACGCCACCTTTGCTTTGAGGCTTTGGTGAGAAACAACTGCCTGCTGGAGTCTTGTATTGGCTATTGTCAGCCATTATTTTTGGCAACGCATTTTCTAGCGCTGTGATCTCTTGCAGTGCAGCATCGATTGAAGCCGCCTGAATCACGATATTCGCACCACAGTCAGCATTGTGTTGAGCGCTTTGGAAATGACTTAGGTTTGAATACATCAAGCTGGCGATAGCAAGTTCTCTGTCTGCCGAATCACTAACGCATTTAAGCTCAGCTCTTAGTGAGGCCAACTGAGAAACCAATTCAGTTTGCTCGCAGCCAGAAACCACAAACATCAAACTCTCGCTGGATAGCAATGGCTTTGGCTCGTGCAAACCGGTCGCTTGAGTCAATATCAGGCTGGTGGCTTTTGGGCTATCGTCACTGAAAGTTAACGCAGCAACACGTGCTTTGTTTGGCTCAGTGAACCAGTAATGGTTAGGTAATGAATGGCTCGGTAATGAACGGCTCGATATCGCATTAACTATATTCAACAATTCATCAAACTGCTGCGAAGCCGATAAGTCAGAGTGTTGCTGTTGATGACTTAAATCTGAAGCGGGGCGGCGTGCAATATCCAGAGCTAGCTGAATGCTATTTCCGGTAGCTGTATCTACAAAGCTCGCCAAATTCGCGTGTGGGTGAATCTTATTCTGAGCAGCATTCAGCGCACTTAACATCAACAATGATGGTGAGTGATGATCCAAACAGAGCTTAACGACATTACCTTGATTGACTGTCTCGATGGCGTGAGCAAGTGCTTGATTAAAATTGCCATCAACCACAACAGTTATCATCTCTGGGAACGAGGGAAATAAGTCGGCAGAAAGCTCAGCCGCGTTTGCTGGCTGAGCTAAAAGAGCGATGCGCAATGGCATCGCTTTATTAGTAGGAACAGTCACTATGACAATTGCTCCTTTTCTGGGTTCTTAGTCGCTTCTTTCTTCGGCACTGCTGAGCTAGATTTTGGCAAAAATGCGTCATTTAAGCTCTTGCTGATGGTGACTTTGGCACCTTTCATTACTGCGCTTAAACGACCATCTTGGTGGTAAAGCGAGATATCAGCTTGCAGTGAACGAGTCGTGCTTTTTATCACGCTCAGTTCTAGCCAACCTTGGTCACCATTGTGCATCGGTGCGTAACACACAAACTCACCGATTGCAGACGGTAGGCTTGCCGCGCCGTATTTCAATCGAGCCCATACCAACATGGCTTGCAACAGATAATCTTCAGCAAATGGTTGGCTATCGCCAAAGCCTTGCTTAGGAATAAATGATCCGCAGTCGCTGTTTTCAATCTGAGGCAACTGGCACTGAGCCAATAAGCCTAAGTCGTCAAAGCGCTCAACTGAGGTAATACCTTGCAATCTTGGTCCATGAAACAGAGTGCCGTCACTGTATAGAGCTTGTGCCGTTGTTACAGGTGCTGAAGTGCTGGCTTCAAAGCGTTTTGTCGACGCTTGTTGAACATCTTCAGACATTTGCACAGAGGCAACTTGCAACTGAGCTTGATACTGTGGTCGTCCTTGGCAGCTGATTACTGCTTTTAGCTGATCTTTTGATTTAGCATCAGAGGAAAGAACCAGTTTCAGCTCTTTCACTTCATCAGTATCAAAAATCACACCTTTCAGCAGTTTGTAGTTGTGAACGCTAACGTTCACCCCTAACAGTTGCTCTGCGACTTCACGCATCCATTGGATGGCACACACTGTCGGTAACACTGGGTTACCGGCAATGCAGTGATCTTGAATGAAAGGCAATGCCTTTGGATCAAGATGACGTGTCACAGTAATGCTTGTATTCAGCGGACTCTCTGCAAGGTGCACAGACTCCGCATTAAGCTTTTTTACAGCAGCTTCCTTGTTGTCAGAACCTTGCATGCTCGTACCAACCAGCAGTTGAATGCCAGTTTCGTTCAGTAGTTGAGAACTAAATAGCTCTGCACCCGCCTGAAGAGGAATTACGTACACACCGCGCTCTGTAAACATACGTTTCAGTGCTGCGTTGACCATGCCACCGTCCCACGGTCCCCAGTTGAAGCTCATCACTTTCGCTTGAGGGTTACGAGCAGACAGCTGTAGAGCCGCTTTGTTCAGGATCTCGTTGGACATTGAGTAATCGCTTTGGCCTGTGTTTCCGTAGAAACCCGCCGCCGAAGAGAACATCGCAATCAGTTTTAGCTTGCTGCTATCAAGACCACTAAGAACCGCTTCTAGTCCGCCCACTTTGGTGCCGTAAACCATGTTCAGTTCATCAAGCGTTTTGTCTTGAATATGCTTGTCAGCCAGTACACCTGCACCGTGGATAAGACCTGTGATGCCTTCGAAGTTTGCCAGTGTTTTTGCTACTGACTCATGGTTCGATACATCTAGGCTTAGGTATTCAGCGCTCGCGCCGATCTCATTGAAAGCGGCAAGTGCTGCGTTGATTTCAAGGCTGCTCAATACAGGTTTTAGCAAGGCATCTACTTTCTTCGGCGTTGGTTTGTCACCTGTTGCTTGTAGGTGAGCGATAGCCGCTGGTTTTAGCTCTTTCTCTTGCTTACCTTGTGCCCACTGAGGTAGCTCAACTGAAGTAATATGCTTACTACGACCTGCAAGAACGAAATGAGATTTACATTGCTTAGCAAGCGTCAGTGCACATTCAAACGTCACGCCTTTAGCGCCACCAGTTACGAGAACTTTGTCGCTCTTGGTGAGTTGAGCGCCTGTGTTTTTAGTTTGTGCAGCGCCTGGTGTTGTCGCAATCAGTGTTGCACGACCAGATTCACCGTTTTCCGTATGGCTAAGGCCGATTTCAACCGTGTTGGTATCGATATCGAACAGTTCACCTGTGATAGCTTCAGCTAGGTGACGAGCATCAATAGAAGCGTCAGCATCCAATGCACGGCAGAATACGTTTGACCATTCATGGCTCAGTGTCTTAGTTAGACCAGATAGAGCCGCTTGGTTAAGTTCTGCATTCGCTAATTGCTTAGTATCTAGGTAACCAAAGCCACCATCGATACGGCTTAGTGTGAAGAACACGCTACGACCAGAAACGGCATTCAGTTGGCCATTTAGGTGCTTGGCGAATAAGAACGCTGTCGTCAGTGAAGCTCTTGAGTCTGCATTCAAGTTAACCGCTTGCTCGTTGCTTTGTTTAGCATCAACGATAGCTTGTAGGTGAATGAATCCAGCAATCACTTTGTTCGACGTTTTAAGGTCTGCTTCGATGTCGTTAATAACTGCAGTCACACCAGCATCATCGACGCTGTTGAGTGTGTAGCTTGCGATTTCACTGTTTAAAGGTGACGCGGCAGAAAGAGCACTACGCACTACAGCAACTTGAATGCCGTTAGCGGTCAACTTTTCTGCTAGAACACCGGCGTTGTGACCATCATCTGTGATCACGACACAAGCGTCTTTTGAGAAACAATCGACGAGTTTATCTGCCGCTGGTAGCTTTTTTAGCGCTACCTCATTGTGTGGAGGAAGTTCCGCTGTCGCTGTTTCTGCGATAGGCGTTACTGATTCAGCTTTAGCAGTCGCTACAGGTGCAGCAACGGATAGCTTGCTTTGCATGTAGGTAACGATTTCACCAAGAGTACGACACTCAGCTAAGTCTTCAGGGTTTAGCTCTGGCAGCGTTGGTAGCTGGTCTTGAACCGTACCCAAGATCTCAACGCGTTTAATCGAATCGATACCAAGGTCAGCTTCCATGTCCATCGCTAGGTCGAGCATTTCTGCTGGGTAGCCTGTTTTGTCGGCAACCACTTCCATCATAGTTGATTGAACGTGAGCAGGGTTTAGGTCGTTGCTCGTGCTTTCTACAGCGGCTTCTGGAGCAGGAGCGACTGTCGCTGCTTCCGAATTCGGAGCTAGCTTGCTGTTCATGTAGTCTACAATTTCACCCAGAGTACGACACTCAGCTAGGTCTTCAGGGTTTAGCTCTGGCAAGGTTGGTAGTTGGTCTTGAACCGTACCAAGGATCTCAACACGTTTGATTGAGTCGATGCCAAGGTCAGCTTCCATGTCCATTGCTAGGTCGAGCATTTCTGTTGGGTAGCCCGTTTTATCAGCCACTACGCTCAACATTGTGCTTTGAACTTGCTCGGCGTTTAAACCGTTTGAGACTGCTTGTGCTGGTGCAGATACTTGAGCTGCTGCTGGAGCAGAAGCCGGAAGCTTGCTGTTCATGTAAGCAACGATTTCGCCAAGAGTACGACACTCAGCTAAGTCTTCAGGGTTTAGCTCTGGAAGAGTAGGCAGTTCATCTTGAACCGTACCAAGAATCTCAACACGCTTGATTGAATCGATACCAAGGTCTGCTTCCATATCCATTTCTAGATCAAGCATTTCCGTTGGGTAACCTGTCTTCTCAGCAACCACTTCTAGCATGGTTTGTTGAACGATTTTTGCATCAAGACCATTAACTACAGCAGCTGCTTGAACTGGTGCAGCTTCATTAGTTGAAACTCCAGAAGGCATCTTGCTGTTCATGTAGGTAACGATTTCACCAAGAGTACGACACTCAGCTAAATCTTCAGGGTTCAGCTCAGGTAGGTTTGGCATTTCGTCTTGAACGGTACCAAGGATCTCTACGCGCTTGATTGAGTCGATACCAAGATCTGCTTCCATGTCCATTTCTAGATCAAGCATTTCCGTTGGGTAACCCGTTTTCTCAGCGACCACTTGTAGCATCACTTTTTCAGCATCGGCTGATTGTACTGCTACTGGTGCAGCCACAGGAGCCGGTTGTGCTTTTACTGGCACAGGCTGAACTGCAACAGGCGCTGCCGCTTGAGCCGCTACTTGTGGTGCAGGAACTGCTTTCTGGACTGGAGCTTGCTGAACTGTTGTATTTTGAACTGGCACAGCCTGTACAGGAGCTGTTTGCACTTGAGCTACAGGCTGTTGAACGATAGCTGCTGGAGTAGTTTGAGTAGCTGGAGCTTGAATCGCTGGCTGAGCATTTACAGAAGCAACGAAGGTTGGTTGTACTGTTTCGACAGAACCTTGTGTCAGCATATTAAGTGCTGAGTTGTTGCTGTGCGCTTGCATTTCTAGGTAATGAGCGTGAGCTTTTAGCGTTTCAGCTTGGTGCTGGTGGAACATCTCCATAGAACGCTGTAGGTTCTCAGGAATTGCTACGCCTGCTGTTGCCATTTTCGCTTGCTCAGACATTAGGGTGTTGAACGTGTCACCGTATTGTTGAGGAATTGCAAGGAACTGCTGATGTACTTCTGCTGCTTGTTGTTGAGCATTGAAGAATGATTGCAGTGAAGACTCATCAACCGTTACTGAAGCTGTTGGTTGAATAGTCGCCGATGCAGGTTGTGCCACTTGAGGTTGCTGAGCTGCTTGTGCACTTGGCGCTGCTGCAACTGACTGTTGTACATTTGAAGCTTGAGGAGCAGCCACAGGTACTTCAACGATTTCTGTTTTAATCACTTCTTTTTCCACGATTTTCTCGACTTCAACTTTCACTTCAACAATCTCAGTCTTTTCGGTGACGTTGCCCGAAGCCAATGATTGATCCATTTTCTTACGAGTAGCAGGGCTGATGTAGTTGGTTGCATTCAGCTTGATGTTCATTGGTGATGCCTTTGCAGGTTCAGCAATGTCAGCTTGGTAAGGGTCAATGTTGTCTAATGAAACACCTGTCACGCACAGTTGAACCGCAGCTAAACGAAGCTGTTGGTCACTGTCTCCTTTAGGGCTTGGGTTGATGCTGATTGCGTAAAGTTCTTCGTTTTTATCAGCCAGTGTTTTCTCAACCAGCTTTTGAAGAATGTTTTTCGGACCGAACTCAACGAATACGCGCGCGCCTGCTTCATACATCGCTTCAATTTGCTCGCTGAAACGAACCGATTGCAGCATGTGTTGTTTGAATGCTTTCTTAATCGCTTTAGCGTCTTTGCTGTGCAGTTTGCCCGTTGCGTTTGAGTAAAGCGGCAGCGTTGGAGCGCTAAATGAAGCTTTATCAATTGCAGCTGCAAATGGCTTTTGAGCATGAGCAACAAGCGGGGTGTGGAAAGCACCAGATACTGGCAGAGCAATTGCTTTGAAGCCTTGCTCAGTTAGCGCTTGGGCTGCCTGCTGAACGGTTGCTGTTGGACCAGCAATAACCAATTGAGTCGGAGCGTTGTAGTTGGCAATGCTCACGCCTTCGAATTGGCTGATGCAGCTTTCAACGGCTGGAAGTTTGTCTGCGTCTAGAATGACCGCAAACATAGTACCGCTGTCGCCTTGTTCAGGTGTCGCCGCCATCGCATCGCCACGAGCGAAAGCTAGTTGGTAGTAATCGTCTTGCGAGATAACACCCGAAGCACATAGTGCGCTTAGTTCACCAAAGCTGTGGCCTGCAACCATGTCTGCTTTGAAGCCAGCTTGAGTCATGATGTCGAACTGACCCATAGACACAGTACCAATTGCACTTTGCGCATTGGCCGTGTTGGTTAACACCGCTTCTTGAGCTTTGGTTGCTTCTGGTGTGAAGGTTGGAATGGGGAATAGAATTTGGGACAGAGCCGTCTTCTTGTGCTGACCAAATACTTGGTCCGCTTGAGCAAGCTGTTGGCGCATCTCTGGGTAATGACAAGCAAGCTCGCGACCCATGTTGAGATATTGCGAACCTTGACCTGCAAATAGCGCTGCTACTTTACTAGTGCCGTTTTCAGCAATCAGTGCTGACTCACGGTAGCTAGTACCGTTTGGCATCTGCCAATGTGCTTTGGTTTGGCTCTCAAGCATAGGAATCGCTTGAGTCAGTTGCGCTTGAAGGTCTGCTTGGTCAGTTACAACTAAACCAAGACGAGCATGCTTAGCGTCAACTTCGCGTAGAGCGTGTTGCTCAGCAAGCGCTTCCAGTTTGAACGCTGCATCTGCAGTTTGAGTTGAAACCTGTTTAAGTTCATTGATCAGTGCTTGACGAGATTCTGCGCTGAATAACAGAGTTTGCGGCACTTGGCGTTGACGGTATTTGTCACCGCGAGTGTGCTCTGGTGTGTACTCTTCCAATACCACGTGGAAGTTAGTGCCACCAAAACCGAATGAGCTGATACCTGCACGGCGTGGTGTGCCGTCGACACGTTTCATCCAAGGGCGCGTTTGTGTGTTTAGGTAGAACGGCGAGTTTTCGATATCCAGTTTAGGATTCGGAGCCGATACGTTAATCGTTGGCGGCAGTACTTTGTGGTGCAGTGCTAAGGCAGCTTTGATTAAACCTGCAGTACCCGCGGTTGATTTAGTGTGACCAATTTGAGATTTCACAGAGCCTAACGCAATGTGTTGCTTCTCTTCATTGTTCTCACTGAATACCGAGTTTAAGCCACCAAATTCAGCAACATCGCCTGCTGCAGTACCTGTGCCGTGCGCTTCTAGTAGGCCAAGCGTGTGCGGTGCGAAACCTGCATCATCATAAGCACGTTTGAGTGCTTTTGCTTGTCCTTCAGGGCGAGGCGCGTAAATACTCTTGAACTTACCATCCGAAGAAGAACCGACACCTTTAATCACTGAGTAGATTCTGTCGCCGTCACGTTCAGCATCTTCAAGGCGCTTAAGAGCAACCATGCCGATGCCTTCACCAATCATCATGCCTTTTGAATCGATGTCGAAAGGTTGAATGGTTTCGTTTGTAGTGAATGCTGGGGTTTTAGAGAAGCTCATGTACATGGTTGGTGAGTTATCAGTACACACACCACCAGTGATCATCATTTCACTGCGGCCTTCAACCAGCTCGCTCAGTGCCATGCGCATTGCGGCTAGAGAACCTGCACACGCAGCATCTACTACACAGTTGATGCCACCAAGGTCAAAGCGGTTAGCAATACGACCTGAAATTACGTTACCTAATGAACCAGGGAATGAGTTCTCTTCCCAGTGGATGTATTGGTCTTGGAATTTTTTGATCAGCATTTCGCTGTCTTCGTCGTTGATGCCACTGCTCTTGAAGACTTTTTTCAAAACAGGGTATTGAAGACGAGCATTCAAGCTTTGAGCGATCTTCTGACCACCGCCTACACCGAGTGTAATACCGATCTTATCGCGATCGTAACCTTCAGGAAGTTTCGCATCTTCAAGTACTTCTTTTGCCACGATCAGAGATAGCAGCTGTGACGTATCAGTCAGTTCTAGGATATTTGGCGGAAGGCCGAATTCCATAGGGTTGAAGTCAACTTCTGGGATGAAGCCACCGCGCTTACAGTAAGATTTGTCTGGCGTAGTACGATCTGAATCGTAGTAATCTTCTGGGCGCCAGTGTGTATCAGGCACTTCGGTAATTGCATCGATCTTTTCGCTGATCAAATCCCAGAATTTGTTTAGGTAGCGAGAGTTCGCAAACATGCTTGCCATACCAACGATAGCAATAGGCATGTCTTTAAGACGTTTATTAAGTCGAGTGTCGTCGACTGATTCCGGTGTATTTTTTTCGGGTTGGCTCATTATGAGTCTCCACTTGAAATCACTGAGGGCGATGTCGTGTTTTGAAGCTGCGATTTTAAATAAATCGAAAATAAATCTGAGACAGATTTGGGCAAACGCAGCTGAAGAGTAAGGCTACCGAAAGTCGGCCACCTGACTGAAATAGGGGGTGCGAAGTACAGTGACTTGCAGGGGTTGATTACGTTTTTCATGCGAGAAGAGGGCATTCGAATGTGAGGTTAATGTCCATTTAAATCCTGTCCAAAGTACTGCTTTATGCAAAGCAGGTATCCGCAATAAAAACGTGTGAATTTGTTTAATGGTTGAGCAGGCTACCCGAGGTGAGTGGCCGATACAATGCTCCCAGAGGCCACTATGATCTGTTCAGACCAGATGATTTTACTGAACTTTTGTTTTTTGTATTTTTAATGCAATTAACTTGTTGATAATTAACGGGTCTGAGTGGTTGTTTAGTGTTTGTACTCTATTTTTTGACTTGGTGAGATCTATGTCAGATTTTTGTAAGTAACATTTAATAGATGCCTGTTCCGTAAGGCTAAGTGTGATCTGTGTTTTAATTTGTTATTATTTGAAAAATTAGTTTTAAGTCCGCATATGAAGGGTGTTTCCTGCGCAGATTCTCTATGTTTATCTCAAATCATAGGTGACTTAAATTTGTTCGTTTTGATGGTTTTTTGATAAGTGGTTTGAAGAAGTGAGCGTGAGTAAATTGGAAAATCCAATCGTTGATTTGTGGCTATGTTCTTTGAGTAATTTGCGTGATGATGTAGGCAGTAAGTCACACCTCAAACAGACACTCACAGCTGATGAAATAGCGAAGGTCGAGCGGTATCGAATGCCCTCATCTCAAGTTCAAGCCCTATATGTTCGCAACTACCTAAGAAAGGTGTTGTCTAGCTATTCTGATTTAATGCCCGAAGCGTGGTGCTTTGAATATGGCGAGAAAGGAAAGCCCAGTTTAGTCGCCGAACAGCAACTCATGACGGGGTTAAACTTCAATATCAGTCATAGCAAAGAACATTTGTTGATTGCAGTTTGCCAACGAGAAGGGAAGCCAGTCCAACTGGGTGTCGATATCGAACATGCAAGAAGCTCGACCAATATCGACTCGATCATGAAGCACTATTTTTCAGATAAAGAATTGGCGGATTTACTTGAACTTAGTAAAGAGCTGCAGAGAGAGCGTTTTTTCGATCTTTGGGCGCTGAAGGAGTCGTATATCAAAGCGACAGGTAAGGGGTTGGCCACATCATTGAAAAGTTTTTCGTTCGATTTTTCCAATCTAACTCAACAAACGCTGCCAGTTCATTCGTCGGGTTTACGACCAGAGTTACATGGAGGAATCATTGTCCATAACGGTGTAGGGTTGGATGCTGCTGAAAATGACAATACTTCAACAGATTGGCAATGCAGTTTAGGAAGGCTGGATAACCAGTTTCGATTTGCCGTGACGCTTGGTGGTGCAACGCTTCCTATGCAATTAGAGATTAAGTGCTTCCCCAAATCGAAGCTACTTGGCTGAGTTTACGTTCGTTACACTAGAACCTTTAGCTTCTAATCTTGAACACGGCTCGCTCTCAGCCATTCGTAATATTGGCTAACTCGTTTCGCCAAGCATCGCTTTTAATACTTCTGCGGGTACAGGCTGAAGTTGTTTGTCTTTATCTAGGCAAACCATCTCGATATCACCAATCACGGCAGGTTTGGTTGCATCTTTACGCCATACCTCTTGTCGCCATAAGGTTTTGTATTTGCCATCGAGCTCAAAAGAGGTTCGGATATCGCAGATCTCTGCGAACTCAACGCCGTCTTGAAAGGTCATATTGGCTTTATACACCGCAAACCCCAGTCCATGTTCATTCCACAACTCTGCCAGTTTATCGCTGCCCAACACATGCTCGCGCGCACGCTCAAAGTATTTAAGAAAGTTAGGGTGATAAACCACACCTGAGTGATCGGTATCTTCGTAGTAAATCTGTACTGGGTGATGGTAGATCTGACTCATGGGTAGCAACTCTTGGTAAGTAGTGGATCAGTAAATCTGACTAAGTTGTGCAGCACTCTACAGGATAGGTTGAAATTACTTCAAGGCATCATCGTGAAAGGGGCTTTTGGTCAGACCTCATTTATCACTGATGCTTTGGTCAACTCCCACCCATTTACAAATATTCTATGTGTCATTTTCCACCCATTAATTTTTGTAGCGAGTTAGCGACAACTGCAGGCAGATCTGATGAAGCCTTGCGGTTAAAGGATTGTTAATGAATTGTGTCAATATGGCGCGCTAATTGCCTTAGTGAAAGCACGCAGTTCCCATTGAAGGGCTGCTTTGTTTACTAAGGAGAATAATAATGTTTAAGCCTCTTACCCTGCTGTCTGTATCTGCTCTGGCGCTCACAAGTTTTAATGCTGCTGCAAACTGTGACCCTGGTGAAATCGTGATTAAATTCAGTCATGTAACCAATACCGATAAGCACCCGAAAGGCATCGCCGCTTCTTTACTGGAAGAGCGAGTAAACACAGAAATGAATGGAAAAGCTTGTATGCAAGTTTTCCCTAACTCAACACTTTACGATGATAATAAGGTACTGGAAGCCCTGTTAAATGGTGATGTTCAAATGGCGGCGCCATCGCTGTCAAAATTTGAGAAGTTCACTAAGAAATACCGCATTTTTGACCTTCCTTTCCTATTTGAAGACGTAGAAGCCGTTGACCGTTTCCAAAACTCAGAATCTGGTGAAAAGCTGAAGAACGCGATGAAGCGTCGTGGCCTGCAAGGTCTTGCGTTTTGGCACAATGGCATGAAACAGATGTCGGCGAACAAACCTCTTATCAGCCCTGAAGATGCAAAAGGTTTGAAATTCCGTGTTCAAGCATCGGATGTATTGGTGGCTCAGTTTGAACAACTAGGCGCTAACCCACAGAAGATGTCTTTCAAAGAAGTGTACGGTGGCTTGCAAACTAAAGTTATCGATGGTCAAGAGAACACATGGTCAAACATCTACGGTAAGAAGTTCTTTGAAGTACAAGACGGCGTGACCGAAACTAATCACGGTATCTTGGATTACCTAGTTGTAACGTCAAACGACTTCTGGAAAGACCTACCTGAAGATGTACGCACACAGCTTGGCACTATCGTTCAAGAAGTGTCTGAGACGCGTAACGCAGAATCTTCAAAAGTTAACCTAGCGAACAAAAACAACATCATCGAAGCGGGTGGTGAGGTTCGTACACTTACGCCTGAACAGCGTGAAGCATGGGTAGCTGCACTTCAACCAGTATGGAAGAAGTTTGAAAAAGACATCGGTTCAGACCTTATCGATGCAGCGTTAGCTTCAAACCAATAACACCGCTAAGGGAGTGGCGAGTATTCGTCACTCCTTATTAAAACAATTATAAGCGGAGTCAATTATGGAAAAGCCTCAAATGGAACAACCAAATTCTAGCGAATCAGCACTGGAAACCTCTCTTTTTTCCAAAGTCGGAAGAGTTACGGATGTGATTGAAGAGTCACTAATCGCATTTTTCCTTGGCGCAATGACGCTACTTACTTTTGCCAACGTGGTATTTCGATACGCATTCAATGACAACATCTTATGGGCACTGGAACTGACCGTGTTCATGTTTGCTTGGATGGTGTTAGTGGGCGCATCTTATGGCGTTAAAAAACACTTCCACATTGGTGTTGATGTGATCATCAACCTTGCCCCAGAAAAGCTACGCAAAGTGTATGCGCTCATCGCCGTGACAAGCTGCCTAGCATTTTCAATCTTACTTCTTATCGGTTCTTGGAATTATTGGTACCCATTCGCGACCGATCGCGCATGGTACGAGACCGACGATATTCCAATGCCAGAGATGCTTCAGTTTCTTGCTGACTGGCTGAATGAAGGCGAGCGATACGAGAAACTGCCACGTTTTATTCCTTATATGGCGCTGCCGATTGGTATGGCAATGCTAACGTTCCGTTTTGCTCAAGTTGCTTACCAAGTCGTCACAGGCAAGCTTGACCGCATGATTGCAGGACACGAAGCCGAAGAAGAGCTGGATGCGTTGAAAGCAGACGTGCTAGCGGGCCCTGACGAAGATGCAACAGCGGTATTGAATTGGACTCCGCAGAACAAAGCGAATGAGTCGAGTACAAAATCTAACGGTAAGGAAGACTAATCATGGCAATGTTATTTCTATTTTTAATGGTAATTGCTTTCATGTTGGTCGGTGTACCAATTGCAATTTCCCTCGGTTTATCGAGCGTAATATTCTTATTGATGCACTCAGATGCGTCATTAGCTTCAGTCGCACAAACGCTGTTTAATGCATTTGCAGGCCACTACACACTCTTAGCGATTCCTTTCTTTATCTTGGCCTCTAGCTTTATGTCTACTGGTGGCGTGGCGAAACGTATTATCCGTTTTGCTATCGCGATGGTGGGTTGGTTCCGCGGCGGCTTGGCGATGGCGTCGGTTGTGGCATGTATGATGTTCGCAGCCCTTTCTGGTTCATCTCCTGCAACGGTAGTGGCGATCGGTAGTATCGTTATCGCAGGTATGATCAAAAACGGCTACTCAAAAGAGTTCGCGGCAGGGGTTATCTGTAACGCAGGTACGTTGGGGATCTTGATTCCACCGTCCATCGTGATGGTGGTATACGCGGCGGCGACCGATGTATCGGTAGGTCGTATGTTCTTAGGTGGCGTTATTCCTGGTTTGCTGGCGGGTGTGATGTTGATGATTGCTATCTACATCGCAGCACGTATTAAGAAGATTCCGGCACAGCCATTTGTGGGCTGGGGCGAGATGTTCGCAGCTGCGAAAGATGCGAGCTGGGGCTTGCTGCTGATTGTCATCATTCTAGGTGGTATCTACGGCGGCATCTTTACTCCGACAGAAGCGGCGGCAGTGGCTGCGGTGTATGCCTTCTTCATTGCCAACTTTATCTATAAAGATATGGGGCCTTTCGCTGACAAGAACAATACAAAGCCTGCTTTGGTTAAGGTGTTCCAAACGTTTTTCCATAAAGACACCAAAGACACACTTTACGATGCAGGCAAGCTGACGATCATGCTGCTGTTTATCATTGCCAATGCTCTGATTCTTAAGCATGTACTGACCGAAGAACGCATTCCTCAAATGATCACTGAGTCTATGCTATCTGCAGGCTTAGGGCCGATCACCTTCTTGATTGTAGTGAACGTTTTACTCTTGATTGGTGGGCAGTTCATGGAGCCATCAGGCTTGCTGATCATTGTTGCTCCGCTGGTTTTCCCAATCGCGATTGAACTCGGTATCGACCCAATCCACCTAGGTATCATGATGGTAGTGAACATGGAGATAGGGATGATAACGCCGCCTGTCGGGCTCAATTTGTTTGTGACCGCCGGGGTCGCCAAGATGTCGATGATGAACGTGGTGAAAGCGGCACTGCCTTGGGTAGGCGTGATGTTCCTGTTCCTGATTATCGTAACTTACGTGCCGTGGGTATCAACATGGTTACCAACCACCTTGATGGGACCAGAGATCATAACCAAGTAGCTATTTGAGTCATTCACTGACATGGAATTTAATCCATAAAAAATGAGGAGGTCGCTAGACCTCCTCATCTATATTTCTGCCACGATTTGAATGAGGCTTTATCTGCTCATACAAAGCGCGTTTTGCCTCTAATTCTGGCGTGTGTAGATCGACATGATTGTCAGCATAAAAAATACCATCTATCTCGAAAGTATCGGTAATCGATGGCACTTTTGTTTTCTCACCCATAACCACTTCCTTATTATATTTATTGCATAACATCCTGTTGTCGAAATAAGTATAGGTGATCTTGCTCCCAAATCTAATTTAGTTTGGTTCTACCTTATAAGATTCTTTCGTTAGCTGGTGCTTTTGCATCTTATCGTAGAGGGTTTTCCTAGGTAATTGCAGCCTCTCCATGGTCTCTTTTATACTGCCATTGCATTCAATAAGTGCCTGCTTCAACGTGTTTTTTTCAAAGTCAGATACCAATTCTGCCAAAGACAGTTCTTGAGTAGTTTCAGTGGCGCTGTCTGATAAGTGAGAAAGCTTACCTAAAAGTACAAAACGCTCTGCAGTATTACGTAATTCTCGAACATTTCCCGGCCAATCATGAGCCAAAAGTGCGTGCAGCTCCTTTTGTGGAAGGGCAGGGGCAGTCTTGCCATAACGCGCCGCAGCGACCAGTAAGAAGTGGTGGAAGAGTGCTGGGATATCTTCTTGTCGGCTTCTTAACGGCGGTAAATCTAAGGTCACAACATTGAGTCGATAATAGAGATCTTGGCGGAAAGAGCCTTCTTCAGCGGCTTTCTTTAGGTCGACTTTGGTTGCTGCTATCACTCGAATATCTAGTGGCACTAAACCGTTTGAACCAACTCGCTCAATAACGCGTTCTTGTAAGACGCGTAATAGGCGAATTTGTGCCTGCATCGGCATGGATTCAACTTCATCTAAGAATAGAGTTCCGCCTTGAGCAAACTCGAATTTACCCACTCGCATGCTTTCTGCGCCCGTGAATGCCCCTTTTTCATGGCCATACAGTTCACTCTCAATCAGGTTTTCAGGAACAGCACCACAGTTGACCGCGACAAAGTTTTGCTCTCGACGGCTGCTTTGTTCATGCAGAGAACGTGCTACTAACTCTTTACCTGTACCTGTCTCGCCAAACAATAATATATCGGCATTGGTGTCGGCAATATGGGTGATGATGGAGCGCAGCTCAGTCATGGATTGCGTATCACCAATGATTCTAGGGCCGAGCGCTTGGCTGGCTTTGAGTGAACGTTTTAACTCAAGGTTCTCTAGTGTGAGCTGACGTTTTTCTATCGCTCGCTTAGTGGTTTCGATTAGGCGTTCATTAGCGAAAGGTTTTTCAATGAAGTCATAGGCGCCGTATTGGATGGCTTGAACGGCCATTGAAATATCGCCGTGACCAGTAATCATGATC
The DNA here is from genome assembly GCF_041474275.1 of Vibrio sp. 10N.222.52.B7. Classification (NCBI taxonomy): domain Bacteria; kingdom Pseudomonadati; phylum Pseudomonadota; class Gammaproteobacteria; order Vibrionales; family Vibrionaceae; genus Vibrio; species Vibrio sp. 10N.222.52.B7. The sequence continues at coordinate 59,960 of NZ_JBFRTU010000030.1, forward strand.
ACGGGGATCTCTTTGTCTTTGTGCATCACGGTGTTGAGCAGATCATGCCCGGATAGACCTGGTAGACAGATATCAGTGATGATCACGTGAGGTAAGCCGTTTTCTTGAATCGCGAGCAGAGCAGACTCCGCATCGGGAAAGAATTCGGCATCAATGTCGGCGAGCTCGAAGCTCTGTTCAATCGCCATTCTTAGATCGGATTCATCATCAATGAAATAGACGTGACACATAGTGATTCCTTTACTTCTTTGTATTCTGGTTATTGCTGAGTTTTTGTTTGCTGTTCATGTCCAACAAGGGGCAACTCTATGCTGATTCGAGCACCGCCTTGAGGGCTACTACCGGTAACGAGCTTGCCATTTATTCCGTTGATTATTTGTTGAGAAATCGATAGCCCAAGTCCAAGTCCGTTTTTCTTGGTGGTATGGAAGGGTTCAAAAAAGTTTCCGCTAGAAGGGGAGGTGAAGCCGGGGCCGTTATCATCGACATGAATTAGCAAGGTATTGGCTTGTTGATGGTCGGACTCTCTAATCTCTAACAGAATAGCTAATTGTTTGTCATCTTGTTGTTCCACCGCCTGAATCGCGTTGGTCAGCAGGTTAATGATCACCTGTTCCAGTTGAATGGCGTTGGCGAGCACGCAAGCATCAAAGGTCTCAGGGAGTTCGTTGACCTTAACTCGCTCGCTCTTGAGTTGTGGCTTCATCAGCTCTTTCGATGAATGTAAAACTGGGAGTATTTGTAAGGTGTGTAGCTCTTCCGCAGTAGATTTTTTGGCGAACGAGCGAAGCTGGTGGCTGATTTTCGCCATACGATCAGTGAGTGCCGAGATTCGCGATAGATTGTCATCGACACGATCGGTTTTTTCTTTGGCAAGAAACAATCGGCCGTTGTCGGCATAACTGCGAATCGCGGCAAGCGGGTTATTCAGTTCGTGACTGATGCTCGCTGACATCTGCCCTAGCACTGCTAGTTTGGCGGCTTGGATGAGCTCGTCTTGGGTTTGCCTCAGAACATGCTCGGTTTCGATACGGTGTTTGATCTCAACATGTAACTCCGATGTACGTTCAAGCACTTGAAATTCGAGTTTTTGCTTGGCTTCGGATTGCAGCCTGTCTATCTGTGCTCGTCTTTGTTGTCTATGGTGGTTGAGCTGCATTGTTAGATAAATAATCGCAAAGATTAGGCTCAAAACCACAAGGTAAGCAACCAAGTCCCACCAAACTAAGTGGGTTGGAGAAAATACCCGTATGGTGAGTCTTGGTTCGGCTAGGAAACGCGAAGAACTAAAGAACTGCTCTTGGACGAGTTTGTGTGGCGACTCAATACGACTGGTGGCACTGTCTAAATCGCCGGAGAAGTGCAGGCTTTCTATTTTTGTATCGAGATACTGCCTGCTTTCTTGAATTCGAGTGTGTTGTACTTCGCTTAGCGGCTGAAGGCTTTTGAACAGCCACTCAGGGTTACTCGACATAAATACAATTTGATCTTTATCGTCAGCAACAAAAAAACTCTGTTTGCCTTTCCAACTTGCTTCAATCAGCGATAAATCCATCTTTACGACAATGACGCCAATAATCTCGGCGGCATAGGAGACGGGGTAAGAATAATAATAGCCTCGCTTTCCAGAGGTTGAACCTAGCGCAAAATATTGATTTTCATTGCCAATAATCGCTTCTTGAAAGTAGGGGCGGAAAGCAAAGTTACGACGAATAAAAGAACGCGGTTGATTCCAGTTACTGGCTGCAATGGTGGTGCCGATACTGTCTAGTAGGTAGGTGTCGGATGCTTGAATCACCGAGTTTACGTGCTCTAGATAACGATTAGTGAGTTCGATTTGCGCAGAGTTACTTGGAGAGTGCAGGGCATCGACCAGCTCTTTGTCTTTTGAAAGCAGCTCGGGAATGTGCGCGAACTTATCCAATTGGCTTGAAATATGAACAGAAAAGCGGTCCAGCTTAGATTGATGATCATTTAACAAACTTTCATGGCTCGTGCTCCACACCCAATGACCGCCAAACACCATCAGTAAACTGTATGTGACCATTAACAGTATTGGGACTTTAAAAGCTTGAAACATGAAGGCTCTCCGCTGATTTCTTTGGTAAACAATCAAGCCTGTCTTCTCTCGTTTATGGTAGCAAATAGCGGTAGTTTTTGCTGAAAGCAGAGAGTGAACAGATGGATGTAGGTTAAGGGTTTGTAACGGGGATTGTTGAAAAAGTTATCGACTCTGAGGGGTAAAACAAGAGCAAGATCTCTTTTTAAGGTTTTTAGCAAAAAAAGCCCTCGATTCCCTTGAAAAAGTCGCTATTGTCCCCATTTCTGTTGTGCTAAGTGATGATTTGATCGTTTTTGTATCACTTAGTTGGACGAATTTAGAGCATTCATCATCATGCAGAGGTGAACGGCTCGACAGAGATTAAACAGATCGCTAGAATGTCGCGTCTAAAATTTCTGTCCTGAGGCTAATCGGAGATACCTTTCTTGTTTCTGAAAACAAGCTTTATTGCGTTTTAATCGACGTGTGAAGAACGAAGATATCGCTGATTAGTCTGGTGTTTGGTTGAATAATCAATTCAGACATCAATGCTCGATTTTAAATTAGGTGTTCGGATAGAGCACTACACAAGGATGCAGCCAACAACGTCTGCTTTTGAATTAAAGCTAAGTTACGGCTCATATGCTCAGATTACTGAGCCAGTTTTGAGGTTTATATAATGCAAGTTACTGTTGAAACGCTAGAAGGCCTAGAGCGCCGTCTTAATATTACTGTTCCTGCTGCTAACATCGAAGATGCAGTTACAGCTGAACTACGCAACATCGCGAAAAACCGTCGTTTCGATGGTTTCCGTAAAGGCAAAGTGCCAATGAAGATGGTTGCTAAAATGTACGGCAAAGCAGTACGTCAAGACGTGATGGGCGAAGTAATGCAACGTCACTTCATCGAAGCGATCGTTAAAGAGAAAATCAACCCAGCTGGCGCACCTACTTTCGCACCAGTTGAAAACAACGAAGGCGCTGACCTAGTATTCAACGCAACTTTTGAAGTTTACCCAGAAGTTGAGCTGAAAGGTCTAGAAAACATCACTGTTGAGAAACCAGCAGTAGAAGTTAAAGAAGCTGACGTTGAAGAGATGATCGAAACTCTACGTAAGCAACAAGCAACTTGGACTGAAGTTGAAGCTGCTGCTGACGCTGGTTCTCGTGCAACTATCGACTTCGTTGGTTCTATCGACGGTGAAGAGTTTGAAGGCGGCAAAGCTGAGAACTTCCCACTAGAGATGGGCGCTGGTCGCATGATCCCTGGTTTTGAAGACGGTATCGTTGGTAAAACAGCAGGTATGGAATTCGAAATCGACGTAAACTTCCCAGAAGATTACCACGCTGAAAACCTAAAAGGTAAAGCAGCTAAGTTTGCAATCAAAGTAAACAAAGTTGAAGCTCGTGAACTTCCAGAACTAAACGAAGAATTCGTTGCTAAGTTCGGCGCAACTGACGGCGTTGAAGGTCTTAAAGCTGAAGTTCGTAAGAACATGGAGCGTGAGCTTAAGCAAGCTGTTAAGAACCGCATCAAAGAGCAAGCTATCGACGGTCTAGTTAACGAAAACAACATCGACGTACCTTCTGCTCTAATCGATCAAGAGATCGGTGTTCTACGTCAACAAGCTGCTCAACGTTTCGGTGGCAACACTGAAGCTGCTGACCAACTTCCACGTGAGCTGTTCGAAGAGCAAGCTAAACGTCGCGTAGTTGTAGGTCTTCTACTTGGTGAAGTAATCAAGACTGAAGAGCTAAAAGCTGACGACGAGAAAGTTAAAGCTATCATCGAAGAGATGGCTACAGCATACGAAGATCCAACAGAAGTTATTGCTTACTACGAGCAAAACGAGCAAATGATGAACAACATGCGCAACGTTGCTCTAGAAGAGCAAGCTATTGATGCAATCATCGCTAAAGCTCAAGTTTCTGATAAAGAAGTTAGCTTCAACGAGCTAATGAATCAGCAACCTGCTTAATATAGTAATATCTGACGTAGAAGGTTGACGTACGGTCAACAATTCTGCTAACAATGGTCCGTATGATTTAATCATTCGGGCCATTTATTTTAGGGACATAAGAATATGAGCTACCAAGAAAAAAATACAATGCCATCGATTATGGACGCACTAGTTCCTATGGTGGTTGAACAGACTTCCCGTGGTGAACGTTCTTACGATATTTATTCTCGTCTATTAAAAGAACGTATCATTTTCTTAACAGGTCAAGTGGAAGACCACATGGCAAATCTTGTCGTGGCTCAACTGCTTTTCTTGGAATCAGAAAACCCAGACAAAGATATCTATCTTTACATCAACTCACCTGGCGGTAGCGTAACAGCAGGCATGTCTATCTACGACACAATGCAGTTCATCAAGCCAAACGTGAGCACAGTATGTATGGGTCAAGCTTGCTCTATGGGTGCATTCTTACTAGCGGGTGGTACTCCTGGTAAGCGTCACGTGCTTCCAAACTCACGTGTAATGATTCACCAGCCACTTGGCGGTTTCCAAGGCCAAGCGTCTGATATTCAAATTCACGCGCAAGAGATCCTAACGATCAAACAAAAGCTAAACAAACTATTGGCAGAGCACACAGGTCAGCCTCTAGAAGTTGTTGAGCGCGATACAGATCGTGATAACTTCATGTCTGCTGATCAAGCAGTAGAATACGGCTTGGTGGATTCAGTTCTTAATCACCGCGGTCAATAATTGCAGGGCAATTGTTTAACGCAAAGTGATTCAAATTGATATACACTCAAGCATAGAGAGTTAAGGCTAAGAGGTTAGCGAATGACAGATAAAAGCAAAGAGGGTGGTAGCGGTAAACTGCTTTACTGCTCTTTCTGTGGCAAAAGCCAACACGAAGTTCGCAAGTTAATCGCAGGTCCTTCTGTTTACATTTGTGATGAATGTGTCGATCTTTGTAACGACATTATTCGTGAAGAAATTAAAGATGTTCTTCCTAAGAAAGAATCGGAATCGCTGCCAACGCCGCGTGAGATTCGTGAGCATCTTGACGACTATGTAATCGGTCAAGAATACGCGAAGAAAGTGCTAGCAGTTGCAGTTTATAACCACTACAAGCGTTTACGTAATGGTGATACGACAGCTGAAGGCGTAGAGCTAGGTAAGAGTAACATTCTTCTTATCGGTCCTACTGGTAGTGGTAAAACACTACTGGCTGAAACATTGGCTCGTTTCCTAGACGTTCCTTTCACAATGGCAGACGCAACAACACTAACCGAAGCGGGTTACGTGGGCGAAGATGTTGAAAACATCATCCAGAAGTTGCTTCAGAAATGTGATTACGACGTAGCGAAAGCGGAACGCGGCATTGTTTACATCGATGAAATCGACAAGATTTCTCGTAAAGCTGAAAACCCATCAATCACGCGTGACGTGTCTGGTGAAGGTGTACAGCAAGCTCTACTAAAACTTGTTGAAGGTACAGTAGCTTCAGTTCCACCTCAAGGTGGTCGTAAGCATCCACAGCAAGAGTTCTTGCAAGTGGACACGTCTAAGATCTTATTTATCTGTGGTGGTGCGTTTGCAGGCCTAGATAAAGTGATTGAACAGCGTGTAGAAACAGGTTCAGGTATCGGCTTTGGCGCAGAAGTGCGTTCAAAAGATGAAACCAAAACTATCGGTGAATTGTTCACTCAAGTAGAACCTGAAGATCTAGTGAAATATGGTCTGATTCCAGAATTCATTGGTCGTCTACCTGTGACAACAACACTGACAGAGCTTGATGAAGAAGCGCTAATCCAAATCCTATGTGAGCCAAAGAATGCACTTACAAAACAGTACGCAGCATTATTTGAGCTTGAGGATACAGAGTTAGAATTCCGTGAAGATGCTTTACGTGCCATTGCTAAGAAAGCAATGAACCGTAAAACAGGTGCTCGTGGTCTACGTTCTATCTTGGAGGGTGTTCTACTAGAAACTATGTACGAACTGCCATCTTCAACTGATGTAAGCAAGGTTGTGATTGATGAGTCGGTAATTAATGGTGAGTCAGAACCACTATTAATTTACAGCAACTCAGATAACCAAGCAGCTGTTGCAGAGTAGGTCTTTTTTAGACAAGTCACTCAAATTGAAAAAGGAGGTAAGCAATTACCTCCTTTTTTTTATTCTTCCATTGAATCCAGTCGTTTAAGCCCCATATACTGCTTTATAAGTTAAAGCGGAAGAGAGAAATATATGAACTTGGAACGTTCCGAGCGTATCGAAATCCCCGTGCTACCTCTACGTGATGTAGTGGTTTACCCACACATGGTTATTCCATTGTTTGTTGGTCGTGAAAAATCGATTACTTGCCTTGAATCGGCAATGGAAGCTAACAAACAAGTACTACTTGTAGCGCAGAAAGAAGCGGACACTGATGAGCCTTCAATTGACGACCTATTTAAAGTAGGAACTGTCGCTACCATTCTTCAGTTACTAAAGCTCCCTGATGGTACTGTTAAAGTGCTTGTCGAAGGTCAGCAGCGTGCAAAAATTCACCAATTCAAAGAAAGTGAGTTTTTCTTAGCGGACGCAGAATACGTTGTAACCTCAGAACTTGACGAAAAAGAACAAGAAGTGGTTGTTCGCAGCGCGATCAATCAATTCGAAGGCTTTATTAAGCTGAACAAAAAGATTCCACCAGAAGTTCTAACATCTCTGAACGGTATTGATGAGGCAGCTCGCCTTGCTGATACGATTGCTGCACACATGCCACTTAAACTGGTAGACAAGCAGCACGTTCTAGAAATCTTAGATGTGACTGAACGTCTGGAATTCTTGATGGGCCAAATGGAGTCAGAAATTGACATCTTGCAAGTTGAAAAACGCATTCGTGGCCGCGTTAAGAAGCAAATGGAAAAATCTCAGCGTGAGTACTACCTGAATGAGCAAATGAAAGCGATTCAGAAAGAACTTGGCGAGATGGACGACGCTCCTGATGAATTCGAGACTCTGAAGAAGAAGATCGAAGACTCTAAGATGCCTCAAGAAGCTCGTGAAAAAACCGAGCAAGAACTGCAAAAACTGAAAATGATGTCGCCAATGTCTGCTGAAGCAACAGTAGTACGTAGCTACATTGATTGGATGGTGGGCGTTCCTTGGGCTAAGCGTTCAAAAGTGAAAAAGAATCTAGCGAAAGCGGAAGAGATCTTAAACGAAGACCACTACGGCTTAGAGCGTGTTAAAGAACGTATTCTTGAATACTTGGCAGTACAAAACCGTATCAACAAGCTAAAAGGCCCAATCCTTTGTCTTGTTGGTCCTCCTGGTGTAGGTAAAACCTCGCTAGGTCGTTCGATTGCTGCGGCAACGGGTCGTAAGTACACGCGTATGGCACTTGGTGGCGTTCGTGATGAAGCTGAGATTCGTGGTCACCGTCGTACGTACATCGGTTCACTTCCGGGTAAACTGATCCAGAAGATGTCTAAAGTTGGTGTTAAGAACCCACTGTTCCTATTAGATGAGATCGATAAGATGTCTTCTGATATGCGTGGCGACCCATCTTCAGCACTTCTAGAAGTTCTAGATCCAGAACAAAACAACGCATTTAACGATCACTACCTAGAAGTAGATTACGATCTGTCAGATGTTATGTTCGTGGCAACATCGAACTCGATGGACATTCCTGGGCCTCTACTGGACCGTATGGAAGTGATTCGTCTATCTGGTTACACAGAAGATGAGAAGCTGAACATTGCTAAGAGCCATTTACTGGACAAGCAAGTTCAACGCAACGGTCTTAAGCCTCATGAAATTGAGATTGAAGACTCTGCAATCATCGGCATCATTCGTTACTACACGCGTGAAGCGGGTGTACGTAGCCTAGAGCGTGAAATCTCAAAGATCTGTCGTAAAGCAGTGAAGAACATCTTGCTAGACAGCGATCTTAAGTCTGTAACGGTTAACATTGATAACCTGAAAGAGTACTTAGGTGTTCAACGCCACGACTTCGGTAAAGCGGATGAAAGCAACCGTATCGGTCAAGTAACAGGCCTAGCGTGGACTCAAGTGGGTGGTGATCTACTGACTATCGAGACCGAAGCAATGCCGGGCAAAGGTAAGCTAACGCAAACTGGCTCACTTGGCGACGTGATGAAAGAGTCGATTCAAGCGGCAATGACAGTGGTTCGTTCTCGTGCTGAAAAACTGGGTATCAACTCAGATTTCTACGAAAAACGTGACATTCACGTTCACGTACCAGAAGGTGCTACACCGAAAGATGGCCCGAGTGCGGGTATCGCAATGTGTACTGCACTTGTCTCTAGCTTGACGGGTAACCCGGTTAAAGCAGAGGTCGGTATGACAGGTGAAATTACCCTTCGTGGTGAAGTTTTACCTATCGGTGGCTTGAAAGAAAAACTGCTTGCTGCACACCGTGGCGGCATCAAAACTGTACTGATCCCTAAAGACAATGAGCGTGATTTGGAAGAGATTCCAGACAACGTAATCGCTGACTTGAAGGTGATCCCGGTTCAGTGGATTGATGAAGTACTCAAAGTCGCGCTAGAACGAGATCCGTCAGGGGTCGAGTTTGACGTGAAAAAATAGTGATGCATAGCAAAAATAAGTAAAGAATTACGCTGATAGGCCCGAAAAGGCTTGTCAGCGTTTTTTTTGGACGCTAAGTTATTGATCAAAGCGGCAGCCCTTTTGCAATAAGGCTTGCGGCTAAATTAAAACCAAAATGGAACGTACAGTCATCAGAAGTAGTCACAGATGACACATAGGGGAAAAACAGTGAATAAAACACAACTAGTAGAATCAATCGCAGAAAACGCAGACATCTCTAAAGCTTCAGCTGGCCGCGCTCTAGACGCATTCATCGAAGCAGTTGGCACAACGCTACAATCTGGTGACCAAGTTGCACTTGTTGGCTTTGGTACTTTCAGTGTTCGTACTCGTGCTGCTCGTACAGGTCGTAACCCAAAAACTGGTGAAGAGATCCAAATCGCAGAAGCTAAAGTACCTGGCTTCAAAGCGGGTAAAGCACTTAAAGACGCATGTAACTAATTTTCACTGCTGAAACCTCCATTTAAGAGGGGAAGGCAGTAAAATGCGTTTACTGTTTGAAAAATGATGTTTCATTCTTAAACAGTATGTGTACAAAGCACATTGAACTTATTTAAATTATGCGCATCCTACTGATGCGCATTTCTTTTTCTGATAATATCGCGTGAATAGATTTTTATTTTGAAGCCAATGCTTCATATCCGGAGAGCACTTAAATTATGATGGATCGATTACGCGAAGGCGTGAATAGCATCGCGGTAAAAATTATCCTTGGGTTGATTATCCTGTCATTCGTATTCGCAGGTGTAGGCAGCTACATCACCGGTGGCGGTAACAACGCAGCAGCTAAAGTTGGCAACACAGAAATTGCTCGTGGTGAGTTCGAACAGGCTTACCAAAACGAACGTAATCGTATGCAGTCTCAACTTGGCGATTACTTCGCGCAAATGCTTGCAGACCCTGCTTACGTAGAGTCTTTCCGTAAATCAGTACTTGATCGCATGATCAATGACGTACTGCTTGAGCAGCAAGCTGAGTCTCTAGGCCTACGAATCAGTGATTCTCAAATCCGCACCATGATTCTAGAAATGCCTCAGTTCCAAACGGCGGGTCAATTCGACCAAGAAGTTTACCAATCGGCACTACGTCGTGCAGGTTTCAGCGCAGAGAGCTTCGCTGAATACATGCGTCGTGACCTTATGCGCAACCAGCTTGTGACTGCACTTCAAGGCAGTGAATTCGTTCTTCAGGGCGAAATCGATACTCAGAGCAAGCTTATCGCACAAACTCGTGACATTCGCACAGTGACACTGTCTGTTGCTGACCTTGCAAAAGACATCGAGTTAACTGACGAGCAAATCGAACAGTACTACCAAGAGAACCCAGCAGCTTACACTCGTCCAGAGCAAGCTAAGGTATCTTACATTGAGCTTTCTGCTGAAGCGCTTAAGTCTCAGCTTGAAGTAAGCGATGAAGAAGCACAGAAATACTACCAAGAGCACCTAGACAAGTACTCAACGGAAGAGCAACGTAAAGTTAGCCACATCCTAGTTCAAGGCGATGACGAAGCGAAAGCTCAGGCAATCCTAGACGAGCTAAATGCAGGCGCTGATTTTGCTACGCTAGCGGAAGAGAAATCTGACGACTTCGGTAGTGCAGACGTTGGCGGTGACCTAGGTTGGATTGAGCGCGATGTTATGGACCCTGCATTCGAAGACGCGGCTTTCGCTCTTGAGAATATTGGCGATACTACTGGCCTAGTTAAATCTGATTTCGGCTACCACATCATCAAGCTAGACGAACTAAAAGCGTCTCAAGCTCAGCCTTACACTGAAGTAGCGGCAGAGATTAAGACAGAGCTTCTAGACCAACACGCAGTTGATCAGTTCTACGAGCAACAAACTGAGCTAGAAAAAGTAGCGTTTGAATTTCCAGATTCTCTAGATGATTCTGCAGAAGCTATCAACGCGAAGATCACAACGACAGATTTCATCTCTCAAGTTGACGCTCCAGAAGTTCTGATGACGCCTGCAGTTATGCAAGCTATCTTGAGCCCTGAAGTGAAAGAAGACGGTCTAAACTCGGAAGTTATCGAAGTTGCACCTGAGCACGTAATTGTTGTTCGTGTAGAAGAGACTCGTGATGAGACAGTTCTTCCTCTAGCTGAAGTGAAAGATCAAGTTGTCGCTGCACTGTCTGCTGTACAAGCAGAGCAGCAAGCGGTTGAGCTAGGTGTTTCTCTAGTGAACGAACTTGAGCAAGGCAATGAAGCAGTACTAGCGGACAACAACCTTGAGTTCACTGAACTTGAAACGATTGACCGTAACTCGCCATTAGCGGCATCTGTATTCGCTCTAGCGAAACCAGAAGCAGGTCAAGCTGTGTTCGGTCAATCTAAAGACCAAGACGGTAATATCGTTGTTGTTGAGCTTTCTAAAGTAACGGCTGAGATCAACCCAGCCTACAGCACTCAAATTGGTGCACAGTTGGAGCGAGTTGGTAACCAGCAAGACCTGACTAACGTATTAAACGTACTTCGTAAAAACGCAGACGTTGAATACTACGTAGTGGGTCAAGGTCAGTAAGCGTTTGATTACATCAGTAGCAAGCTCAAGTTAGAGCTTACTACTGAAATCAACACGTGATTGTTAGGCTTTAATTCAGATTTGTGAGCCAACAAACAAGCTGATGAAAATAAGATGTATAACGAAGCGGGTCACTTAGGTGATCCGCTTTATTTTTATCTGGTGATTGTGTTATCTAGCGCGGCAAATGCATAAGTTACGTTTTTTGAACAAAGGAACTATTTATGCGCACGATATATTCAACACTAATTCTTTCATTTCTGATGCTCTTAAGCCCTGCCGTGTTTGCAGACAGCCCAACCAAGGCTGAGCTTTACGAAGGCATTGAGATTACGGTCAACATCAATACCGCGACGGCAGAAGAACTTTCAGCACTATTGGTTGGCGTGGGTGACAAGAAAGCCAAAGAAATCGTCGATTACAGAGATCAGAACGGGGCATTTACTACTGCTGATGATTTGGTGAGTGTCAAAGGGATAGGTGAAGCGACGGTTGAAAAGAACCGCGAAAGAATTCAACTTTGACCCGTTTTTCTACTTGTTAGAAATGAAGCGATAGATATGAAGCCTCCGGCCAATGCACCTGCTAGGTGGGCTTCAATCGCGATACGAGCATTAATCAGTTCACCAGTCGTGCTAGAAGGGCCAATAAGCTGCTCCCAAGCGATTTTAGCGACTAATCCGAATACTAACAGCCAACTAGACTTCCTGCCGTTTAAAGCCTCTCTGAGCGCGAATAAGCCAAACAACCCATGCAAAGTGCCCGATAGGCCAACGTAGATCTGAATACTTGAAAACAACAGAGCGACGCCAGTCACTAAACTGATCACAAGCAAAGCAACAACAAGCTGTTTTTTACTCGGTTGAAACAGGTAGCTGATGATCCACAAGCCTGCTAGATTCATCAGAAGATGCGAGTAGTTGGTATGTGAAAAGTTTCCTGTTAGGATTCGCCACCATTGCCCATCGGCAATCGCATTGCTATCCCAAACGACCCAAGCTTGTATTGGCTCAAATTGGAATAAGACGCATAAAAGTGAAATGAAAATTAAAACAGGGTACACATTAAATCCATGTCTCGTTATTGCCCCCAATGCAGCAAGGCTTTGAAAGCTTGTATTTGTCAGTGGGTTACACCACTCGAATCGAATGTTGAGCTTATCATTCTTCAGCACCCATCAGAAGAGCATCGTCCGATGGGAACAGCGCGTATTCTCTCGTTATCTCTTAATAACAGCGTGACGTTTGTTGGCGAAGACTTTTCAGACAACGAACAACTCAACGCATTGTTGTGCGATGAACAGTATCAACATGTGATTTTATACCCAAGCGAAAACTCTGTTTCAGTTGAGTCGGCGACATCTCCCAATAAGAAGCTGCGTGTGATTTTATTGGATGGCACGTGGAAGAAAGCATTCAAGATGTGGCAAGTATCGAGTAACTTGCATGCGTTGAACACGGTTCATTTACCGAAAGATCTCAAGGGTAATTACCGAATTCGCAAAGCACCCAGTGAAAATAGCCTTTCAACCGTTGAAGCTGGCTATCATTTACTTAGCTTGTTAGAGCGTGATGGCGACTTTAGCCCTTTGCTAACGGCATTTGACCAAATGATTCAGTTTCAAATCAATCAAATGCCGCCGGGCGTGTTTGAGAAAAACTACTTAGATTAAGCCGTTTTAGTAAAGTGAGTCAGGAATTAAAACTCGGTATGAGCTGAGAACAATTGCTGATGCATTTTCTGCGCAAGATCATCAGTCATCGATGAAATGTAATCGGCTATCACGCGCATTTTTCGAGACTCATCTTGATGTTGTAGCCATTGCTTCTTGATGGGCAGTGGCAGCAAGCGTTCAGGATCTGCGCTGAATGCTTCAAACATATCCATGATGATCTGTTGACCTTTGTATTCGATGACCTGAACCTGTGGCACTTGAATAACGAACTCGCTGACAAAGTGTTTCAGCTTATCGAGTGTGCCGTCCATGCTCGGCTCGAGCACCGCATTGTAAGCCAACAGTACATTCTCAAAGTTAGCCTCCACTCGCTTAATCGAGATACTGGTCAACAGTGCGTTGACTATCCCACCAATCGCATCCTTTCGACGATACTGTTCACCAGAGAAAAGCATCTCTGTAATTGAATCTAGGTGTTCACAAATCCATGGGTCGGCCATCTCTTTCAGTTGAGGGTAAGCCGATTCGACCCACTGAGCTTTGGTCACAGAGCCAAGCACAATCGCATCTTCTAAATCGTGCACGCCATACGCGATGTCGTCAGCAAGTTCCATGATCGAACAATCCAGTGACTTATATTTGGTCTTGTTGTGCTCAAGTGGCTCGGTATGCGTTTTTCTTTTCTGTTTTAGGAGCTGTTGGTCGCTGCTTGAAAGCGGTTCAAGCACCCAGTTAAACAACTCTTCATCATGATCGTAGATGCCTTTTGCTGGCATCCAATCTTTAGCTCGGAGTTGTCGTTGATGCTTAACGGGTTCAGACTGCAATTTAGCTTGAACCTCACTCAGCAGAGAAGGGTACTTAATTAGACCTAACAAAGTGCGTCGAGATAGGTTCATCCCGTGATGTTCAGTGTAAGGTTCTAGCTGTGTGACTATGCGAAACGTTTGAGCGTTGCCCTCAAAGCCGCCGTGGTCGCGCATCATGTAGTTGAGTGCGACTTCGCCGCCATGTCCATAGGGTGGATGACCGATGTCGTGAGCCAAACACAGTGAATCAATCAAACTGTCTGAGGGTAATAGGTCTCGAAATTCGGGCTGCTTTTTCTTCAGTTGAGCGACGATACCGGTGCCAAGCTGAGCGGCCTCAAGAGAGTGGGTAAGGCGCGTTCGGTGAAAGTCGTTGACCGTGGTGCCATGGATCTGGGTTTTCGCTTGTAAGCGACGGAAAGCAGCAGAGTGAAGCACGCGCGCACGGTCACGCTGATACGGGCTGCGGTGGTCATCCCGTCTTATTTTATGTTCATCGTCATTTCGATGCTGCCATTCTTGTTCGAGTACAAAGGGTGGTTCGAGTTGAGAATTCAAAATAGCACCTATCAAATTGATTTTATTTAGCTAATTAAAAACAACTTATACCCAGCTAGCTTATCTCGTCTAGTGATAATTCAAAGCTCGGTGCGAATGTGGTGAGAAAGTAGTCCATTTCTGGGCTTTTGCGTTGTTCGAGTGTCTCTTCCAATCGGCGCTTGGCTCGCTCGTATTCATGATTGCCCGCACTGAGCTCTTCCAAGCATTTCAGGTACGCACAGATAGTATCTGCCTGCTTGACGATGCTTTGCTCTTCTTTACTCGCAGTACCAGATATTAAGAAGGGGGCGAAGTCGTCTCTGAACTCTTCTGGCAACATCGAAAGCAGTCTTTGTTCTGCCGCGGCTTCTATTTTCTTATACTCTTGTGCAATATCCGGGTTGTAGTATTTAACTGGCGTTGGCAAATCACCCGTCAGTACCTCACTGGTGTCGTGGTACATGCCAAGCAGAGCAATGTGCTCGGGGTTAAGCTGACCATCAAACTTCTTGTTTTTGATCAGTGCCAAGGCGTGTGCCACGAAAGCAACCTGTAGGCTATGTTCTGAAATGTTCTCGCTTGATACCGAACGCATCAGGGGCCAGCGTTGAATTAGCTTCATGCGTGCGAGATGGGCAAAGAAATGGCTCTGTTTCATAAATGTCCTTTTTAAACAATGCTCCACTCGTATCTTATGTTAACTCAAACCGTACGAGACAGCGGATACAAAAAAGGCTCCTAAACAGGAGCCTTTTAAGCATAGAAGTGAATGAATACAAGTTAAAGTCTTTTAAAACAGCAAATTGTAGCCATCTTTCTTTGTGCTCATTAACCTTCGATGAGGTCGTCTTGGCTGTAAGTCTGTAAGAAGCGCTCTAAACGACCAATTGCGATTTCTAGATCTTCGATGTGCGGCAGAGTCACGATACGGAAGTGATCCGGTTTCGGCCAATTGAAGCCCGTACCTTGAACCAATAGCACCTTCTCTTGCTTAAGGAAGTCGAGTACAAACTTCTGATCGTCTTTGATGTTGTACATGTTGGTGTCGATTTTAGGGAACAGGTACATTGCACCTTTCGGTTTCACACAAGAAACGCCAGGGATCTTGTTGATCAGTTCCCATGCACGGTCACGCTGTTCAAGCAGTCGACCGCCTGGAAGAATCAGCTCATTGATACTCTGATAGCCACCGAGTGCGGTTTGGATAGCATGTTGCATCGGAACGTTGGCACACAAACGCATTGAGGCCAGCATTTCTAGCCCTTCTACATAGCCTTTCGCTAGGTGTTTAGGGCCTGTTAAGAACATCCAACCACCACGGAAACCACATACACGGTAAGCTTTAGATAGGCCGTTGAACGTGACCATTAATACGTCTTCAGCAAGCGTTGCCACTGAAGTGTGTACCGCACCGTCGTAAAGTACTTTGTCGTAGATTTCATCGGCGAAGATGATCAAACCGTGCTCACGAGCAATCTCAACCACTTGTAATAGGAAATCACGGCTGTATACCGCGCCTGTTGGGTTGTTCGGGTTGATAAGAACGATGCCGCGCGTCTTTGGTGAGATCTTCGCGCGCATGTCGTCTAAATCTGGATACCAATCAGCATCTTCATCACACATGTAGTGAACCGGTGTACCACCAGAAAGCGCAACAGACGCTGTCCATAGTGGGTAATCCGGAGCGGGAACTAAGATTTCATCACCATTATCCAGTAGCGCTTGCATAGACATAACGATAAGCTCTGATGCGCCGTTACCAATGTAAACGTCTTCTACATCAAGGTTACGTAGGCCTTTTTTCTGGTAGTGCTGAACAACCGCTTTGCGGGCTGAATAGATGCCTTTTGAGTCGCAGTAACCTTGAGATGTCGGTAGGTTACGGATTACGTCAACAAGGATTTCATCAGGGGCGTCAAAACCAAATGGGGCGGGGTTACCAATATTAAGCTTCAGTATTTTATGCCCTTCTTCTTCCATGCGCTTAGCATGTTTGAGTACAGGCCCCCTGATTTCGTAGCATACGCTGTTGAGTTTTGACGACATCCCGATATTTTGCATTGCCGATTTCCTGAAATTAATTTAAATACTTTATTAAAGTACCGCAAAATGGCGTTTGATAGAATAAAAATCTGATGAATGTCGCATTTCAGTATCACGTTTAGCCTTTTTGTTGTCACTCTTTTCTAAATTTTAATTAATCGCTTTCTTGGTTATTGGCTAAGATGAATAAAGGGGCGGGATCGCTTAAAATCACAGGAATGTTGAAAAGATATAGTACATTCTTGATCTAAGTGGGTACTGCCCATAAAGTATCAAACTAATATAATAATAATTTAGATGTGAACGAGGTCGATTTGTCACATTTCCAGCAAACTATCTCCGCTTTGATTGAGCGAGTACAAAATGCCCAAGCAAGCGAAGTTCGTTGTGTTGAAGTTCTAACGCAAAAACCATCGTTTGCATTTATAGAATGGCTTCATGCTCAACCGCTCTTTCCAAAGTTCTACTGGCAGTCACGCGACACTCGTGAAGAGGTTGTTGCGCTCGGACAGTTACATACGTTTTCAGATCCTGCACCCGCGTACGCTATTCTTGGTGAAGACCAACGAATCTGGGGTGGACGCTCGTTTGATGGGCACACCGCAAAGAACCGTCGCTGCATGGAGTCGTTTTTCTTCCTTCCTCAGGTTGAATTGATCCGCTTTGACAATACTTGGTCGCTGGCGGTTAATTTGTCCCCTGATCGCGTTTCTTCTATTAATGCTTTGAATAAGCTTTCTGTAGAAGCCGCGATATTGGCGCCTGTGTCTGCCCATATTGAACAGATCAATCACGTTCCAGAAAGAGAGCAGTGGGGCAACCTTGTCGATAAAGTGCTGCAAGGCATTAGCGATGAAGAGTACAAAAAAGTCGTTTTAGCACGTAAAACCACACTGCAACTCGATGCGCCTATCTGCGCAGCTCAATTACTTAAAGCCAGCTATCTGCAAAATCACCACAGTTTCCACTTTATGTTGGTGCTGGATTCTAAACACAGTTTCATTGGCTCGACACCAGAGCGCTTATATAGCCGACATGGTACGGAGCTTGATACCGAGGCGCTTGCTGGAACCATTGGTCGCGGAGAGAACGCTACTGAGGATATGGAACTGGCCAACTGGCTTTCTCAAGACAGCAAAAACCTCAATGAGAACCAGTATGTGGTCGACGACATCATTGAGCGTCTCACTCCTCATTCTCAAACGGTCCATGTTGAAAAGGATGCGCGTCTAGTGCGCTTGCGTAAGGTGCAGCATTTGAAGCGCAATATCCATGCTCAGCTCAACAATGGCGTTAATGGTGTGCAGTTGCTTGCTGCCTTACAGCCAACTGCTGCGGTGGCGGGTTTACCTCGTAAAGAGGCGATGGATTTCATTCTTGAACACGAACCGTTTGCACGAGGTTGGTATGCAGGCTCTGTAGGCTATATCAGTCATCAGCGAGCGGAATTCTGCGTGGCGATTCGAAGCGCCTTGATTGTAAACGATCAAGTACAACTGTTTGCTGGCGCGGGGATCGTGCCGGGATCGGTTGCCGAACATGAATGGCAAGAGCTGAACAAGAAGATGTCTACTCTGCTTAGCTTAATTTCAGATCACCCTCCATTGGGTGTCGCGTCATGAATCACGACCAAGCCGTATTAAATAGAGTTTGGTGTCACACGTTACTTGAAGAGCTTGCACGCAATGGCGTTGAACATGTTTGTGTTGCTCCGGGCTCTCGCTCAACGCCGCTAACTCTCGAAGCTGAAGCCAACTCCAAGTTAACCTTACACACGCACTTTGATGAGCGTGGTCTTGGGTTTTTAGCTTTAGGCTTAGCAAAGGCTAGCAACAAACCGGTTGCGGTGATTGTGACATCAGGAACCGCTGTGGCGAATTTGCTTCCTGCGACGGCTGAATCTGGGCTGACACGAGAGAAGCTGCTCTTGCTAACCTCTGATAGGCCCATCGACTTGGTCGACTGTGGTGCCAATCAAGCGATTCAGCAGCATGGTATCTTTTCTTCCCATGTAGAAAGTGCTTTAAACCTGCCAAGCCCAACCACACAGATTTCATTGAATTGGCTTCTAACATCGGTTGATAGCGCGCTTGCGAAACAACGCAATGTTGGCGGTGCGATTCATATCAATTGTCCGTTCCCAGAGCCGCTCTATTCTAAGAGTAGTGCTGAGATGTATGCGGATTATACAAAGAGCGTGGCAGCTTGGAGAGCTTCAACCTGCCTTTACTCGAACACTTATTTGCCCAGTCATTTAATCGCTCAGCCTGTCTCAGCAAGTGATTATGTCGCTCGTAAAGGCGCAGTGATTATTGGTTCTATCGAGAATGAAGCCGCAATTAAAGCCAAGCAGTTTGCGACAGCTTTGGGCTGGCCAGTATTCTGTGACCCTCAATCGGGTGTCAGTAGTGACTGGAAACACTATGATTTATGGATGCAAAGTGACGCAGCCAAAGCACAGCTTAGTCAGTGTGATTTTATTATCCAGTTTGGTGAGCGCATCGTATCTAAGCGTCTTAACCAATGGGTAAAAGAACAAGCTGCCACATTTTGTTCATCGCAGTACATCGTTGTTTCACCAGATGCACATCGTATTAATCAAGATCATCTGCCTCAAACTCATATTGTCGCTGATATCGAACATTGGTTATCAGAGCAACATCTACCAACGCTGTTGGGAGAACATGCTGGCTGGGCGGCATCTTTGGCGGAAGTCGCGAATACGGTTCAGCAGTTAGCGTTGGCGCAAATCTCTAATAACGACCAACTGACAGAGTTGAGCGTTGCCGTTGACTTGTCGTCTAGACTTAAGGGCAGAGAGCTTTTTGTGGGAAATAGCTTGATGGTAAGGCTGGTGGATATGCTGTCATCAATCTCTGCGACTCAAGTCTACAGCAACCGCGGTGCATCGGGCATTGATGGCTTGGTGGCGACGGCTGCGGGAGTGATAAAAGCCAACCAGAATCCTTTGATGATGCTGATTGGTGACACCTCTTTGTTGTACGACCTAAATTCGCTGGCGCTACTTACTCACAGCACAACACCAATGGTTATTGTGGTTACCAATAACGATGGTGGGGCAATCTTTGATTTTTTGCCGGTTCCTGAGCAACAAAAACAGTCTCTATATCAAATGCCTCATGGTTTCAGTTTTGAACACGCTGCTGCGCAGTTCCAACTTGGTTATGCGGCGCCAGAAACTTTGAATTGCTATCAAAACATTATCGAACAACATTTCGAACAGGGTCAGGGTACCTTGCTCGTTGAAGTTAAGACGCCTCCCGAACAAGCGTCTACTTTGCTGAAACAATTCAGTTCAATGCTCACCGAGGCATTAGCCTAAGGACTTTACATGCTTTACTCCAATTATTACCCAGCTGTACAAGAACCTTCCGACAAACCTTTGCTTGTTTTTTTACATGGTTTACTCGGAAGCGGGGATGATTGGAGTGCATGTCATCCATTCCTCGAGAATTTTCCTCTCCTTTGCATCGATTTACCCGGACACGGACAAAGTCGCTTTATCGATCCGGTAGGGTTTGATCATTGCTGCAAGAAAATTGTCCAGTGCATCTCAGCTCAATTGGCGCTAAACGATCTTCCTGCTGATTACCCTATCGTGGTGATTGGCTACTCTATGGGAGGCAGGCTCGCCATGTATGGGGTGACAAGCCCTTGCTTCGAAACACTCAACCTAGAGAAAGTCATCATTGAAGGTGGCAACTTTGGCTTGGAATGTGATGAAGAAAGAGCACAGAGGTTAGTACATGATACGCAGTGGGCTGTTCGCTTTGCGCAGCAGTCGATTGAAGATGTTTTAGACGATTGGTATCAACAAAGCGTCTTTTCTTCACTAAATCATGAGCAAAGACAAACTTTGGTCATAAAGCGTAGTGGTAACCTTGGAGTATCCGTAGCAAATATGTTGTTATCTACTTCGTTAGCTAAGCAACCGGATTTACGTGCCACATTGAAATCTCATGAGCATTTATTGCATTATGTGTGTGGAGAAAAAGATCGTAAATTCATGGATCTAGCTGAGAATAGTGGCTTTGAATATAGTCAGGTCGACTACGCTGGTCATAATGTTCATTTTGAGCAACCAGAGTTGTTTTCAAACTTGATCATCCAATGTATCGCCAGTCGTCGCTAATCTGACTGAGCGGATCTCTAGTCTCAAGCACTATCAAAAGCAGAGCAACACCGTCACGACTACTTGTTAGTCGTGGTCTCTAATAGAACAATGGGAATCACCATGGCTAAAACAGTAGGCATCACAGAAGAAGAACTTTACGCGGCAGTTAACTGGAGCGATGAAAGCAGTCAATTTGAAGATATTCAGTACCACAAGTCTGACGACGGTATTGCGAAAATCACGATTGCGCGTCCTCAAGTCCACAATGCGTTCCGTCCACAAACCGTAAAAGAGATGATCAATGCACTGGCTGATGCTCGTTATGACGAGAAAGTTGGCGTAATCATTTTGACTGGTCTTGGTGAGAAGGCGTTCTGTTCTGGTGGTGACCAAAGTATCCGTGGTGACTACGGCGGTTACCAAGATGACTCAGGTACGCACCACTTGAATGTACTTGATTTCCAACGTCAAATTCGTACTTGTCCAAAACCAGTTATCGCAGCGGTATCGGGTTGGGCAGTCGGTGGCGGTCATGTACTTCACATGATGGCAGACCTTACTATTGCAGCTGAAAACGCGCAGTTCGGTCAGACGGGTCCTAAAGTGGGTTCTTTCGATGGCGGTTGGGGTGCTTCTTACATGGCTCGTATCGTTGGTCAAAAGAAAGCACGTGAAATCTGGTTCTTGTGCCGCTTCTACGATGCACAAGAAGCACTGGACATGGGCCTTGTAAACACCGTTGTTCCTGTTGCTGACCTAGAAAAAGAGACAGTTCGTTGGTGTCGTGAAGTGCTTCAACACAGCCCAATGGCACTGCGTTGCTTGAAAGCGGCACTGAACGCTGACTGTGATGGTCAAGCAGGCTTACAAGAGTTGGCTGGTAACGCAACCATGATGTTCTACATGACAGAGGAAGGCCAAGAAGGCCGCAACGCATTCAACGAGAAACGTCGACCGGACTTCGACAAGTTCCCGCGTAATCCATAGTCTTTCTCCTCTTCAAAATGAGTCGCTAATAGCGGCTCGTTTTGTTTTGATGTTCCCCGTTTTTTAGGAAACTTTATGAACTCAGTGAATTCTCAGCGTCACGCTAAACTTTACCGTTATCAATTACCTATGGATAGTGGTGTGGTTCTTCGTGACAATAAGTTGAACGAACGTGTTGGCTATATCATCCAACTTGAGTGTGATGGTAAAACTGGTTTTGGCGAAGTTGCGCCTTTGCCCGGTTTTAGCCAAGAAGATGCCGAACAAGCTGGCATTCAGCTTCAACACGAATTAGAGCTTTGGAGCCACAATAAGCCTCAAACGCCTTTCGACGAGCTGTATCCTTCTGTCGCGTTTGGCTTTTCAATGGCGATGATGGAATTGCGAGGCGATCTTAACGCTCAAGGTAACTACCAAGCGGCGCCTTTGTGTACAGGCGATCCAGATGAACTGATTCCTGTATTGAATGAGATGGTAGGCGAGAAGGTCGCGAAAGTGAAAGTCGGCCTCTACGAAGCGATTCGCGATGGCATGTTGGTTAGCTTATTCCTTGAGTCGATCCCTGATTTGACTCTAAGACTTGATGCCAACCGTGCGTGGAAGCCAGAGAAAGCGAAGCAATTCATTAAATACATTTCGCCGTCAATGCGCCAGCGTATAAGCTTTATCGAAGAGCCTTGCCAAAAGCCAGAAGACAGTTTGGCCTTTGCCATTGACCATGGTGTGGCGATTGCGTGGGACGAGACACTGCAAGAAGCGGTGCGCAGCCCGGAATTTGATCTTAGCGACCTTACTGGTGTTAAAGCAGTCGTGATCAAGCCAACTCTTATTGGTTCTGTCGAGCGTTGCGTGGCAATCATTGAGCGAGCACAGAAGCTTGGAATGAAACCTGTATTGAGCTCAAGCATTGAGTCGAGCCTAGGTCTGACTCAGATTGCTCGTCTGGCGCAGCAATATTTGCCAAATGAAGTGCCGGGGTTGGATACGATTGGCTTGTTCAAGCAGCAGCTAGAGGTTTCTTGGCCGGGCTGTCAGTTGCCTGTCTCTACGCTTGAAAAGCAACAATTGATTTGGTCTTCTTAGACCGAGCTATTTGA
Organism: Vibrio sp. 10N.222.52.B7; assembly: GCF_041474275.1. Lineage (NCBI taxonomy): Bacteria > Pseudomonadati > Pseudomonadota > Gammaproteobacteria > Vibrionales > Vibrionaceae > Vibrio > Vibrio sp. 10N.222.52.B7. The sequence continues at coordinate 82,389 of NZ_JBFRTU010000030.1, forward strand.
ATGGCTATTTAGTTAGCTTAACAAGTTCTTAATCTATTTTTGGTTATCATATGATGCGCCCACAATCTAATCATCCCCCGCTCTGGGTAAAGTGGGCGCAGCAAAACCCACTTCAACCAGCGTTAGTGACCACTCACCGCACTTATACTTGGCAGCAAGTGTTTGTGTTGGTTAGTGAGTACCAACAACAGCTATCTCATCAAGGCCTATCTGAAGGTGATGTACTGACGATTGTTGGTAAGAATCAAGCTGAAGTGATCCCTGTTTATCTTGCCGCACTCAATTTGGGTGTGGTTTGTGCGTTTACGATGCCTCAGCCTAGTTTACGCCTGAAGCAAAAGCTCGATTCCTTATATCAAGCAGATCAACAGAGCTACCTTTGGCTCTTGGGCAATAGCGGAATAGAGCAATCAGAGACTGCCGATTTGAATACTCAGTTGGTGACCTTGCCTTGCCTAAGTGAACTGAAGTTTGATGGTGATGATGAGCAGATAACGACACCTCAAGAATCCAATTTCAATCCGCAAAATCTAGCGAGCATCGTATTCACTTCAGGTTCTACCGGAAACCCAAAAGCGGTCGCTCATACACTTGAGCAGCACCTATGCTCTGCGTCAGGGCTGCTTGAGGTGTTTCGTTATCAACAAGGTGACACGTGGTTACTGAGTTTACCTATGTACCATGTGTCGGGGCTGGCGATAGTTCATCGTTGGTTGGCGGCTGGTGGTTGCATCAAAATAGGCACAGGTCAGCTTGAAACCGATATAGAAGAATGCAGTCATGCTTCATTGGTCGCTACTCAACTACATCGATTGTTAAAGAGTAAGCAAGCACTTACTTTAACGCATGTACTTTTGGGTGGCAGTCATATACCAGAAGCACTTGGGCTCGAAGCTCAACAAATGGGCATCGAAACATGGCTTGGATACGGCATGACTGAAGCGGCTTCAACCGTGACCGCGAAGCCCGTTGATGCCGGCAGCACCGCCGGTTTTGTCCTTAACCATCGCCAGCTAAAAATTGAAGAACAACGTATCTTTATTGGTGGCGAGACGCTCGCGTCCGGGTATTACTATCAAGGTAACTTAACGCCATTAGTTGATAAGAGCGGTTGGTTTGATAGCAAAGATCTTGGTGAGTGGCTTGGCGAACAAGTGTCGATTATTGGCCGTGCCGACAACCAGTTTATTTCTGGTGGTGAGAACATTCATTGCGAAGAAATTGAGCGAGTACTCAATCAATTGTCTGAGGTTAATCAGGCTTTTATTGTTCCCATTGAAGATGATGAGTTCGGATTTCGACCTGCAGCGATTGTCGATTGTGCTGAGTTGCCAACCAAAGAGTGGTTTATCGAGCAGTTAACTGGTCGTCTTGAACGGTTCAAATTTCCTATTGAGTATTATCGAATGCCTCAGCAGGAACAACATGGTATTAAGGTTTCGCGCGCTGGATTGGCGCAGTGGTTACAGCAGACCCGTTCTAAATAGAGCGAAGAGCAATAAAATGAAGCGCAATACACGGTGACTAGTCGTAATTGCGCTTCAGGGGGTTGTGACGGTGGTGAAGCCGTCACAAATTCTTACTGTTTTATCTGGTCATTAAGGGTTTTATCTTTCCAGCTGGTTGTTTAGCTTAAGCGAGTGCCTTCTTCATTTGTTCAGCGACTTTATCTACCTTACCTAGACCAATGATAACTTGTAGACCACCTTTCCCAACCGGTACCACACCTGCCGCACCGAGTTTCTTCAGTTTCTCGCTGTCTGCTGCACCTGAGTCTTTCACAGTTAAGCGTAGACGAGTAATACAGTTATCGACTTCTAGAATGTTGTCTGCACCGCCAACCGCTTCAATGTAGCTGTTGGTTAGGTTAGCCAATGCTTCTGGCGTTTCAGTTTCTTTTTCTGCTTCCATCTCTTCACCACGACCTGGAGTACGTAGGTTGAACTTGATGATAGCGAAGCGGAAAATACCGTAGTAAAGCGCGAAGAACACCACACCTTGAACCAGTAGCATGTACCAGTTAACCGCGAGTGGGTTTTGGCTTGATAGTACTAGGTCAACGAAACCAGCAGAGAAGCCGAAGCCTGCCATCCATTCCATGCTTGCTGCAATGTAAAGCGATAGGCCTGTTAATACTGCGTGCAGTAGGAACAACACGGGTGCTAGGAACATGAAGCTGAATTCTAGTGGCTCTGTGATACCCGTGAAGAATGAAGCCATAGCTGCCGCAAGCATGATTGCGAATACTTGGTTTTTGTTTTTCGCATCAGAACAGTGATACATCGCCAATGCTGCTGCTGGTAGGCCAAACATCATGATAGGGAAGAAGCCCGCTTGGTACATGCCAGTTTTACCTGGAATACCCGTACCGTTAGCGATAGATTGCGCGCCGCCTAAGAAGTTTGGAATGTCGTTAATACCAACAACGTCGAACCAGAACACAGGGTAAAGAGCGTGGTGCATACCTACTGATAGGAACAAACGGTTGAAGAAACCAAACAGACCAGCACCCACCGCACCCATGCTTTCTAGTTTAATACCCAGAACGATCAGAGCGTCGTAAACAGCTGGCCAGATGTAAAGTAGAGCAAAAGAGAGAGCCATACCTGCGATTGAGGTCAGGATAGGAACCAAACGCTTACCGCTGAAGAACGCTAGAGCTTGAGGAAGTTCAACCGTTGAGTAGCGGTTGTAGATCTCAGCAGAGATGATACCCACAATGATACCTACGAATTGGTTGCTGATTTTGCCAAATGCCGCAGGCACTTCACTGAGTTCAACATCCATTAACTGAGCAACAGAGCCCGGAGCAAGTAGCGTGGTGACGACGAGGAACATCACAAAGCCAGACAGTGCCGCAGAACCATTCTTATCACGGCTCAAACCAAATGCGACACCCACCGCGAATAGAACCGCCATGTTGTCGATGATCGCGCCACCAGATTTGATCAAGAATGCGGCTAAGATACTTTCAGAACCCCAACCAACAGGATCCAACCAATAGCCGATCCCCATAAGGATTGCTGCAGCTGGCAGTGTGGCTACGGGAACCATCAATGCCTTACCTACTTTTTGCATATACCCGAGTATATTCATATGTGCCCCTAAGTTTGTAATTAATTTTTTTAATGTTTCTGCTCGTCAACGTATGGAGTCAAATATTGATCGAGGCAGGATTTTAAGTAACTGCGGTTATTAAAAACTTATTTCTTGATGCAAACAAACGAAACGGGTAGTAGTATGAATTAAAATTTTTAATGCATGAGTTCGTATGGCTAACCATCAATCTTTACTTAGAAATCTTCATAC
>NZ_JBFRTU010000030.1:86365-93063 GCF_041474275.1 Vibrio sp. 10N.222.52.B7
AATCTTCATACTTTTAATGTTGCTGCAGAGAAAATGAGCTTTACGCTAGCGGCTAGAAAGTTGCATTTGACTCAGGGAGCCGTTAGCCATCGAATCAAAGTGTTAGAAGGTGAACTCGGATTTAACTTGTTTGTGCGAGGGACTCGTAAACTGGAACTAACGGAAGAAGGTCAGCGCTTTCAACGAACGTTATCCAAGTCGTTAAGCTCTATTTTTGGTGAGATCGAAGACATTACCAACACAGACTTGTATGGACAGATCAATATCGGTACCAGTCCTGCATTTGCCAACAGTTGGTTACTGCCGAGGTTGGCTGATTTTAAACAGCGATACCCAAAGTTTAATCTCAATATTTTCTCGCAAGAAGAGCAGGATTTTCATCAAAATCATCTCGATGTCGCTATTTACTATGGTGCTGAAAATCTCAAAGACATGCATCGACAGCGCCTGTTTGGTGAAAAGTATATTCCGGTATGTACACCGAGTTACGCGGCTGAACACGACATCTTTGATGATGGCTTAGAATCGCTGCACCGGATTAATTTCATTCATGCACTAGGGTCAGATGTATGGCAGCGTTGGATTAAACACCACGGCTTAGATGTGAACTTGTTTGAGCAATTTTACTGTGTGAGCCACCGGGATATGGGCGTAAGAAGTGCCCTCAGCAATATCGGTGTCGCGATGGGGCGCTATCATTTTGTTAAGCAGTATGTTCAGACTGGTGAGCTGATAACACCTTATCCGAGCATGGATACAGACCAAGGGTATGACTTAATCTGCCCGCTAGGCACGGAAAAACGCCCTAAGGTAAGAACCTTTATTAAGTGGTTAGAAGGGCAGTTGCGCTAGGTTAGTTAATTTAGCAATTAGATAGTTCAAAACAGAATTTATTATCTTTATAACCATCCATCATAATAAGCCATATAAATAACGGATTATAGAATAAGGTCTTATTATGAAAATTGCCCTCACCATTGCGGTTTTACTGCAGATAGGCCAAGCAATCATCTCGTCAGGGTTGACTCGTTCGTTGGCTGAGCTCACCGCATTTGTGTTGGTTGTGGTACTTGTTTTAATGAAAAGAGAGAGCAAGAAGAGTGATAAGCCCCTGTTTGATTCGTGATTGTTACAACAAAGAATACCCTTACCACAAACGATAAAGGCAAAGCCCATTGGAGCTTTGCCTTTTTGTTTTGTTGCTCGCTAACTTGAGTGTCTAGTTCACCGAACAAACATCTAAAGCGTTTCTATGCGGGCTAAGCGAGAGTTAACCACGCCAATGAACCCGTTGAGATCATGACCCACATTGTAATACCAAACATCAGTGGTTTCGGCCCTGCCGCTTTTAACTTCTCAACTGAAATACCACAGCCAATTAAGAACAAACACACGACCAGTGCTCGCTTAGACACATCAAAGATTCCTTGATAGACCATCTCAAATTGTGGCAGTAAGTCACTCACCGCGATAGCGGCGCAATAGAAGAAAATGAAGTAGGGAACCGTAATCTTCTTTTGATCGTTCTTGAAGATCATCGCACTAATTAAAGCGATAGGGATGATCCAAAGTGCGCGAGCGAGCTTCAATGTTGTCGCTGTCGTCAGTGCTTCTTCGCCATACGCTGAAGCTGCACCTACTACAGAAGACGTATCGTGAATCGCTATCGCTGCCCAAGTACCAAATGTTTGTTGGCTGAGCTCAAACGCGTGACCAATCATCGGGAATAAGAATAGAGCAACCGAGTTCAACACGAATACGGTGGCTAATGCCAAGCCAATCTGTTCATCGTCTGCTTTGATCGCGGGTGCCACTGCTGCTATCGCGCTACCACCACAAATCGCGGTACCAGAAGATATAAGATAGCCCGTAGTGCGGTCTAGCCCCATTTGTTTCGCCAAGAACCAACCAATGACTAATGTACCGATAATCGTCGTTACAATGAGCCCAATACCATCGCCTGTTACTGCTAATGCTTTTTCAAACTGAATACCAAAACCCAAGCCAACAATAGAGTAGGCCAGTAGCTTTTTGGTAAGCTTGCCGACTTCCAAGTGTTCAGGGACTAATCCTAAACTAGCAAGCAGGAAACCGATAACCAGGGCTGTCGGTGAGCTAACCCAAGGCGTTAAGCAAAACAGTGCAGCAAGATAAAATGGAACGGACTTTTTTAGGTTCATTGTATTTAGAGTCTTGTTTTGTTGTGGCGTTATTGTGATGAGACCACTATACGTTCAATAAAATGATAAGTAAGTCTAAATGAATTGAACAAACGTTAAGGAAAACTTAACGCTTGTTCAACTGATATGAATAAAGGGCTGGTTAACTAGCGTAATGATCCGCGAAGGTCAGAGACTGACTGTCGAAGCGTTTCACAAGAGGCTTGTTTAGGTGAAATCGGCTCGCCAGCTTCTATCTCTAGCTTAGTCCAGAAGCGAGTGGGTAACCCTTTGCAGGCACGGCCTTTGTAACGACTAAAGTAGCTACCCCATAATCCTTTAAGAGCCATAGGAATCACTGGGACAGGGGAACGTTTGATGATCAGCTCCATACCACGCATGAACTCAGCCATTTCGCCATCAGAGGTGAGCTTTCCTTCTGGGAAAATACACACGATGTGACCTTCATGCAGGGCACGCTCTACTTCTTTGAAAGCGTTTCGAATCGAGTTGCGGTTGGTCGCGGAGATTGGAATCACCTCAGCTCTTTTCAAGAAGCGTCGAATTGGCGGCAACTTGGTGTAATCCTCTTCCATCACAAAACGGATCAAGCGAGGGCAAACCGCACTCAGCAGCAGTGCATCCATATAACTCACATGGTTGCAGACAATCAACGCACCGCCCTTTTCTGGCAGGTGATGTAAGTTCTTATGTTTAACTCTGTACATGGTGTGAGTGACCACCCACGTAAAGAAGCGGAAAGCGTAGATAGGCACCTGATAAAACAGGTACAGCATCACCAAAGTGTTGCCCACTGCGAGCAAGATAAACAGCTGCGGAATTGAAAGATCTAGAACACTAAGGCAAACAATACCTAATACCGCACTTCCCACCATGAACAGTGAGTTGTAGATATTGAGCCCGGCAATCACTTGGGCACGCTCGTCGGGCTTGGCACGTAACTGCATCAGTGAATACAGAGGAACAATAAAGACACCGCCAGAGATACCCAGAAGCAGAAGGTAAGCAAACAGTGGCCACAGCTCTGAGTAGGTTACGAATTGATAGAAAGAACTAAAGTCAGGCAAAGACTCCGGGATGGATATCGCCATCAGAAGACCGAAGATCGAGATACCTAAGCTGCCCATTGGCACGATGCCGATTTCAATTCGGTGATTAGATAACTTATCGCAAGCTAAAGAGCCGATTGCAATGCCTACCGAGAATAGTGCCAGTAAAAAGGCGACGGAGCTTTCAGTGCCGTTTAGATGCAGTTTAGTGAAGTTGGGAAACTGAGTTAGGTAAGCCGCACCAAGGAACCAGAACCAGCTGATAGACATCAGTGCTTGAAAGGTCGGGCGGTCTTTTTTTGCAATCGCCAGTGTCGCGCGGGTCAGTTTTACAGGTTGACACTTTACTTTAAGGTCTGGTGCATTACTTGGCGCTTGTGGGATAAAGCAGCTTGATACATAGCCAAGCACGGCGAACGAAACAATACACACCGCAGCAATGAGCTTCGCGCCTTCTTCAGATGCAATGATGCCTGCGCCTAGAGTACCAATCAGGATCGCTAAGAATGTACCTGTCTCGACGAGAGCGTTACCAGATACCAGTTCTTTTGTTTCTAACTGCTGTGGAAGCAGGGCATACTTCACCGGACCAAAGAAAGCACTCTGCGTTCCCATAAGGAACAGGAGCAGAAGTAATATTCCGTAGCTTTCGTAGATAAAACCGACCGCACCCAGTGACATGATCACTACTTCGAGGAGCTTAACTTTACGGATAAACCACGATTTTTCGTATTTGTCAGCCAGTACACCGGCTAAAGCAGAGAATAGGAAGAAGGGTAGAATAAAAAGGCCAGCGGCCAAATTAATGAATAGATTGGTGGAAATAGGCAGCGTGTCTACGCTTGCGAAAGCAACAAACAGTAACAGGACATTTTTGAATATGTTGTCGTTAAAGGCTCCTAGAAATTGGGTAATAAAGTAGGGTAGGAACCTTTTTTGCGTTAACAGCGAAGATTGGCTGCTGTTGTTCATTGTCTTTCCTTGGATGATTACCAGTTGGTTAAGTAGTTTGAGACTAGGTTATTGATCAGCTCTTTACCATCAATAGGCTCAGAGGCGAAAAATTTATCATCAACGCTAAGTAGAGTAATTCCGTGTACTCCAGACCATAATACACGGCTGGCTTTAACGACTTCGCTTTTCGTATGTTCAGGAGCAATCGCTACTAGCAACTGTTCTAGCATGCCTGTCATTCTATCGATGCGGTTCGATTGCCATTCAGGAAGGTTTTCACCGTTCATGTTGTGCTCAAAGATAAGCTGCCAACGGTGAGGGTGTCTCTGTGCAAAATCGTGGTAGCAGTAGGCAAGGTTGAATAGAGCTTGTTGAGGGTTGCTCGATTGTTCAACAGTTGCAGCGGATTCTGACGCCAGTTCATCTAATGTTTGAGCGACCACATGCAAAAGCAGTAGGTTGTAATTACCAAATACATTTACTAAGGTACTTGGAACGTAACCAATCATATTGGCGATTTTACGTAGACTTAGCTCGTGATAAGAGTGCTCTTCTAAGAAGTCGGTCACCGTTTTTAAGGTTAATTGCACTAATTGTTCGCGAGTATGATCGTTTCGTCTTGCCATGGGTACTTTCTATTAAATGAACATCGTTCAATATTTTAATGCTGCCCCAGAGTGCCGTCAATCCCTTCGCTAGTTTAGTAATCAATTAATAGCCGCAATATTATGATACATGTGTAAACACGGTGAACATTTCATTGTTCTTTGTTAACGAGTATGATTAAGGTGTCGAAAGATAAAAAACCTATAAAGGATAATAATGAAACGATTTTTCTCACTAGTCGCGATCCTGTTGGTAACAGTCGCGGTGACGCCAATCGCGGAAGCGAAAAAGTTTGGTGGTGGTAAGTCATTTGGCAAAAGCTTTAAAACGGCTCCAGCACCAAAACAACAAAACACGAATTCGATCCGTCAAGATCAAACAGGTAAGAACACAGCAGCTAACTCTAGCAAGAAAGGCCTTATGGGCGGTCTGCTAGGTGGTTTACTTGCTGGTGGTCTTTTAGCTGCATTCTTTGGTGGCGCATTTGAAGGTATCCAGTTCATGGATATTCTGATCATGGGTCTGATTGCTTTCCTAGCGTTTAAATTCCTACGTGGAATGTTGGGCGCGAAGCAGGGCTCAATGAATCAGCAGAATGCACGTGGCCAACAGCCAGCATTCGGCGGCATGGGTCAGAACAAGTTTGAACAACCTAAGCAACAACCAAATGTTCATAACTTCGAGCAAGCACAACCTCAATCACAAGGCACTGCTGGTGGTTTCGGTTTTGGTGCACAAAGCGATGTTCCACATAACTACCCACCGGGCTTTGATCAAGCGGCATTCATCAACGGTTCTCGTGAGCACTACCGTACACTGCAAGGTGCATGGAACCACAATGAGCTAAACACGATTGAAGAATACGTATCTCCAAGCCTATTTGAAGACCTAAAAGCTGAGCGTAATAAGCTAGACGGTGATCAGCACACAGACGTAATGTACGTTGATGCTGAAATCGTTCGCGCAGACCACGATGGTAGCAAAGCACAGCTAAGCCTTCAGTTTAGCGGTCGTTACCGTGACACAGCGGATGGCGTTGAAGAAGATATCACTGATATCTGGCACCTAGAGCGTGACCTAACAACTAACAATGCACCTTGGTTAATTGTTGGTATTCAAGGTTAATTCCAGGATTTAACTCAACATCAATAGGATGTAGTTATTCGGAATGACACCAAATAATAGAAAGCCCCTGCTGAGAAATCAGCAGGGGCTTTTTTGCGTCTAATGATATGTATCTTAGTTAAAGATTGGATTAACCTGAGACTAACTAACTGATTTTATTTGGATGTAATGAGTAATGACAAAGTTCTTTGAACCCGTATTGGAGCCTGAGGTTACTTTGCAGCAGAAACAGATAATTGCGAACGAATGCGAAGAACATATATCGACCCATTGTTTAGGCTGCGCTGCTTATCTGGTTTGTGAGCGTCATGCAGAAGTATGGGATCACTGATGTTTGAATGGGCTAGATCGCTTAGTTATTTGTAGGAGCGGGTTAGTGTTTAGGAAGTTGAGGGTTGTTTTAGAAGACACGTTTAGTAAGAGATAAAGCTCAGAAACGAAAAAAGCCAACTCAATGAGTTGGCTTTTCGATTTTCCAATTAAGGAGAATATGGTGGAGGGAGACGGATTCGAACCATCGAAGGCAGTGCCGGCAGATTTACAGTCTGCTCCCTTTGGCCACTCGGGAACCCCTCCAGGGTGTGTCTTACTTTTCACAAAGTAAGCCTAAATTGATGTTTTCCCATAAGCCCATCAATCAGGTTGTTCTCTTAACTCTCAAAAGAGGTAAGAAGAATATGGTGGAGGGAGACGGATTCGAACCATCGAAGGCAGTGCCGGCAGATTTACAGTCTGCTCCCTTTGGCCACTCGGGAACCCCTCCAGGGTGTGTCTTACTTTTCAC